>NZ_JBEAKW010000018.1:0-19999 GCF_040065795.1 Klebsiella sp. JB_Kp004
CCTCCGACCGCTCGGTTCGTAGCCGAGTACTCTATCCAGCTGAGCTACGGATGCAAAATGGCGGTGAGGCGGGGATTCGAACCCCGGATGCAGCTTTTGACCGCATACTCCCTTAGCAGGGGAGCGCCTTCAGCCTCTCGGCCACCTCACCACACACGCCTCTTTCGAGTGCTTCGAAGAACTTGTTTCTGCTCTTCGTCGCTGCGATGGCGCACATATTACTTTCTGGTACTTATAAGTCAAACACTTTTTCGAGACCTTTTTTCGTTTGCACACTTCGCACGCAATTCGCGTGCAAAAACGGCAAAAAGGGCAATTTATCAACAGGAAATCAGCCCTGACGCAGGCATAACGCTAAACGACCAAAGCAGCAAAGGGTGATGAAAAGCGGTATGGCGCAGGGGAAAAAACAGAAAAAGAGAAAAAGCGGCGGTAAGTGATGCGCCTCACTGAACAGCGAGGCGCGGAAACCTTAGTAACTGGACTGCTGGGATTTTTCAGCCTGAATACGCTGGTAGATCTCTTCACGGTGAACAGATACTTCTTTAGGGGCGTTTACGCCAATACGAACCTGGTTACCCTTCACCCCTAAAACTGTCACAGTGACCTCATCTCCAATCATGAGGGTCTCACCAACTCGACGAGTCAGAATCAGCATTCTTTGCTCCTTGAAAGATTAAAAGAGTCGGGTCTCTCGTATCCCGGCATTATCCATCATATAACGCCAAAAAGTAAGCGATGACAAATACCTTACGGTATAAGCAGTCATGGCATCACATTCTGTTAAACCTAAGTTTAGCCGATATACACAATTTCAACCCGACTTTATCGTTATCGGTGTTTCTCGCGCAAGGTGCCATTTCCCTGAGGTTACGGCACCTATACCCGTCATACTTCAGGTTGCATGTGTGTTGGCTTTCCTCGCTCCCCCCAGTCACTTTCTTGAGTAAGCTCCCGGGGATTCGCTGCGTCGCCGCCTTCCTGCAACTCTAATTATTTAGGGTATATGCGCTTATAGTTATTACAGTTTTGCGCTGACCCAGCCTTTCACACTGGCTAACGCTGCAGGGAGAGCAGACGCATCGGTACCACCGGCCTGCGCCATATCCGGACGACCGCCCCCTTTACCGCCCACCTGCTGAGCGACCATACCAACCAGCTCCCCAGCCTTCACGCGATCTGTCACATCCTTAGACACACCGGCAATCAGGGAAACTTTACCGTCTGCGACCGTAGCCAACACCACAACCGTCGAACCCAGCTGGTTCTTCAGGTCGTCAACCATGGTACGCAGCATCTTCGGCTCCACGCCGGCCAGTTCGCTGACCAGCAGCTTAACGCCGTTAATCTCTTCCGCTTTGCTGGAGAGGTTTGCGCTCTCCTGCGCCGCAGCCTGCTCTTTCAGCTGCTGCAGCTCTTTTTCCAGCTGACGGGTACGCTCCAGCGCGGCGCGAACTTTCTCGCCGAGATTGTGGCTGTCGCCCTTCAGCAGTTGTGCGATATCGCTGAGCTGATCGCTCTGCGCGTGCAGCATGGCTATCGCGCCCTCACCAGTCACCGCTTCGATACGGCGCACGCCAGCGGCGGTACCGGACTCAGACGTGATGCGGAACAGGCCGATATCACCGGTACGCGCCGCGTGAGTCCCGCCGCACAGTTCAGTGGAGAAGTCGCCCATCTGCAGCACGCGGACGCGGTCATCGTATTTCTCGCCGAACAGCGCCATGGCGCCGGATGCGCGCGCGGCATCGATATCCATAATGTTGGTTTCGATAGCCAGGTTACGACGGATCTGCGCGTTGACCAGATCTTCCACTGCACGAATCTCTTCCGGCTTCATCGCTTCGAAATGCGAGAAATCAAAGCGCAGCGCTTTATCGTTGACCAGCGAGCCTTTCTGCGCCACATGGGTGCCGAGCACCTGGCGCAGCGCCGCGTGCATCAGATGCGTCGCGGAGTGGTTCAGACGGATACGCTGACGGCGAGCCTCGTCCACATCGGCCTGCACCGCGTCGCCCACTTTCAGGGAGCCGCTGGCGACTTTACCGATATGACCAATGGCCTGGCCGTACTTCTGCGTGTCGCTGACCGCGAAGGAGAAGCCCGCGCCTTTCAGTTCGCCTTTATCGCCCACCTGGCCGCCGGACTCCGCATAGAATGGGGTCTGGTCGAGGATCACCACGGCTTCCTGACCCGCGCTGACGCTATCCACCGCTTTGCCGTCGATAAACAGCGCCGTCACTTTGCCGTTCAGCTCCAGACGATCGTAACCTTTAAATTCAGAGGCGCCGTCAACGCGGATCATCGCGTTGTAGTCCGCGCCGAAACCGCTGGACTCGCGCGCGCGGCGGCGCTGCTCTTCCATGGCGGCCTCAAAGCCGGCTTCGTCAACCTTGATGTTGCGCTCGCGGCAGACGTCCGCGGTCAGGTCGACCGGGAAGCCGTAGGTGTCGTACAGACGGAAGGCGGTTTCGCCATCCAGGGTGTCGCCTTTCAGCTTCGACAGCTCTTCATCCAGCAGCGCCAGTCCGCGCTCCAGAGTACGGGCGAACTGCTCTTCTTCGGTTTTCAGCACCTGCTCAACCTGAGCCTGCTGCTGCTTCAGCTCTTCGCCGGCGGAGCCCATCACGGCAATCAGCGGGGCAACCAGTTTCCAGAAGAAGGTGTCCTTCGCGCCCAGCATGTTGCCGTGACGGATCGCGCGGCGAATGATGCGACGCAGCACGTAGCCGCGGTTTTCATTCGACGGGATAACGCCGTCAGCGATCAGGAAGGCGCAGGAGCGAATGTGGTCGGCGATTACGCGCAGCGACTTGTTCGTCAGATCGGTGGCGCCGGTGACTTTCGCCACGCTGGCGATCAGATCGCGGAACAGGTCGATGTCATAGTTGGAGTTAACGTGCTGCAGCACCGCGGCAATACGCTCCAGGCCCATACCGGTGTCGACGGACGGCTTCGGCAGCGGCTCCATGGTGCCGTCAGCCTGACGGTTGAACTGCATGAAGACGATGTTCCAGATCTCAATGTAGCGGTCGCCGTCTTCTTCCGGGCTTCCCGGAGGGCCGCCCCAGATGTGATCGCCGTGGTCAAAGAAGATTTCGGTGCATGGGCCGCACGGACCGGTGTCGCCCATCTGCCAGAAGTTGTCTGAAGCAAACGGCGCGCCTTTGTTGTCGCCGATGCGAATGATTCGCTCGCGCGGGACGCCTACTTCATTGGCCCAGATGTCGAATGCTTCGTCATCGGTCTCGTAAACGGTGACCCACAGCTTCTCTTTCGGCAGCGCGAACCAGTTCTCACCGGTCAGCAGTTCCCACGCGTATTTGATGGCATCCTGCTTGAAGTAGTCGCCGAAGCTAAAGTTGCCCAGCATTTCAAAGAAGGTGTGGTGACGCGCGGTGTAACCGACGTTTTCCAGATCGTTGTGTTTACCACCCGCACGCACGCAACGCTGCGCGGTGGTCGCACGCGAATAATTACGTTTGTCGAGACCAAGGAAGACATCCTTGAACTGGTTCATCCCTGCGTTGGTAAACAGCAGGGTCGGATCGTTGTGCGGCACCAGGGAGCTGCTGGCAACTACCTGATGTCCCTTGCTATGGAAAAAGTCGAGAAACGCCTGACGGATCTCAGCGGTGCTCTTGCTCATAATTATCCTGAAATCAAGCTACACGTCATCCTTCAAGTCGCCTCTGTCCTGGCTGCGCTTGCTCTTCCGGCACCGAACTGACGTGCGCTGCGGAAGATAGTCTCTCTTGCCGCCCTGATGCAGCTTGAATGATTTTGTGTAAAGGAATAATCGCCCAGGACGCTGCCTGCACTGTCACAACCAGCGGCCCGACGGAATAAAGTGGGAATAAGATAAGTTTTCTTTACGGCGAAGTAAAATCCCGGATGGGTCAATCTGCAAAATTTCGCCAGATTTCCTGGATATCTTCCATCAGGTAGCCACGGTACAGCAGGAATCGCTGGATTTTCACTTTTTCAGTAAAGGCGGATGGTAACGGTTCACCGTATTTACGCTGCGCCTGCGCCCTGGCAAGGCTCACCCAGTCGATATCGCATTCGCGCATCGCCTGTTCAACGGCCTGGCGCGCAATGCCTTTCTGGCTGAGCTCCTGACGAATGCGCGCGGGGCCATAGCCTTTGCGGCTCCGACTGGCGATGAACTGGCCGACAAAACGATTATCGTCGAGATAGCGGTTTTCGATACACCAGGCCACCACCTGCTCCAGCTCTTCAGGGGTGACGTCCAGCGCCTCGGGGCCGTTTTTGCTCATCACCGGAGCGGCCAGTTTGCGCCGCAGCTCCTGTTCGCTGTGGTCGCGCATCGCCAGGATACGGATAGCGCGGTCCAGCAGACGAGCATAGCCGGATCGGCGTGATGAAGGTTCAGTCACAGGCACCTCAATAATCTAAGAAAAGCAAAAGGGCCGCATAAGCAGCCCTTTATCACTCTGTTAGACGATATCAGAAATCTTGTTCCGTTTCTTCTGCGTCGTTGCCGTCAACGGCGAAGTCCGGCGTAGAGTCCTGGTTGTTGAGCAGCAGTTCGCGCACTTTCTTCTCAATCTCTTTCGCCGCCGCCGGGTTCTCTTTCAGCCAGGTGATAGCGTTCGCTTTACCCTGACCAATTTTGTCGCCGTTGTAGCTGTACCAGGCGCCCGCTTTCTCAATCAGCTTCTCTTTCACGCCGAGGTCAACCAGCTCGCCGAAGAAGTTGATGCCTTCGCCGTAGAGGATCTGGAATTCAGCCTGTTTGAACGGCGCCGCAATCTTGTTCTTCACTACTTTGACGCGGGTTTCGCTGCCGACGACGTTATCGCCCTCTTTCACCGCGCCGATGCGACGGATATCCAGACGCACGGAGGCATAGAACTTCAGCGCGTTACCGCCGGTGGTGGTTTCCGGGTTACCGAACATCACGCCGATTTTCATACGGATCTGGTTGATAAAGATCAGCAGCGTGTTGGACTGCTTCAGGTTACCCGCCAGTTTACGCATCGCCTGGCTCATCATACGCGCCGCGAGGCCCATGTGAGAGTCGCCGATTTCGCCTTCGATTTCCGCTTTCGGCGTCAGCGCCGCGACGGAGTCGACGACAATAACGTCAACCGCGCCGGAGCGCGCCAGCGCGTCACAGATTTCCAACGCCTGCTCGCCGGTATCCGGCTGAGAACACAGCAGGTTGTCGATATCCACGCCCAGTTTGCGCGCATAGACCGGATCCAGCGCGTGTTCCGCATCGATGAACGCACAGGTTTTACCTTCGCGCTGCGCTGCGGCGATAACCTGCAGCGTCAGGGTGGTTTTACCGGAGGATTCCGGCCCGTAGATCTCGACGATACGGCCCATTGGCAGACCGCCGGCGCCCAGCGCGATATCCAGAGAAAGCGAGCCGGTGGAGATGGTTTCTACGTCCATAGAACGGTCTTCACCCAGGCGCATGATGGAGCCTTTACCGAATTGCTTTTCGATCTGGCCCAGTGCAGCCGCCAACGCTTTCTGTTTGTTTTCGTCGATCGCCATTGTTACTCCTAATCATGCAGGGTGAAGCCTGTTCGCTTCGCCGTTAATATTTGTTCAGTTGAGGCAATTATACTGTATAGTCATACAGTATCAAGTCTTTTGTAGAAATTGTTGCCAGAGCAGATTGAGCGCGTAGGCCGTCGCCTGACGACGCACCGCTTCGCGGTCTCCGGCAAAGCATTCCCGCCGCGTCACCCCTTGCCCGCTGACGCTGGCGACGCCAAACCACACCGTCCCGACCGGCTTTTCGTCGCTGCCGCCATCCGGCCCGGCGACGCCGCTAACCGAGATGGCATAGTCCGCGCGCGCGGCGCGCAACGCGCCGATCGCCATCTCCACCACCACCGGTTCGCTCACCGCGCCGTTGTCCCGCAGCGTCGCTTCGCTGACGCCGATCATTTGCGATTTGGCCTCGTTGCTGTAGGTCACAAAACCGCGTTCAAACCACGCTGAGCTGCCGGCAATATCGGTGATGGCTTTCGCTATCCAGCCGCCGGTGCAGGATTCCGCCGTGGTCACCGTCGCGCCCTGCGCCTTCAGCGCCTGGCCGACCTTCTCGCTTAGCTGCATTAATTCTGAATCGGTCATTATCGCCCCGCTTTGCTCCGGATAAAGAGGCCATCAAAGATAGCACTTTCCACAGAGATATGGGGACGAGGTGTGGAATTTACGAGGGGACATCCAAAATGAATCATCCCGGCGGCGCCGGGATGAGAAATTGCACGATTACTTCATGCTGGCGGCGATCAGCGCCACGTTATGACGCATCATTTTGACATAGCTATCCGCGACGCCACCCGGGGCAGAGAGCGCCTCAGGATAGAGTTCTCCGCCGGGCTGCGCGCCGGTGGCGCTGGCGATCTGCTTCACCAGTCGCGGGTCAAGCTGGTTCTCCATAAACCAGGTATGAACGCCGTCCGCGTTGATTTGCTTAATCAGCGCCGCCACCTGCGCCGCGCTGGCCTCGCTCTCTGAAGAGAGCCCCTGCGGCGCGAGGAAGGTCACGTGATAAGCGCGGCCAAAATAGCCGAAGGCGTCATGGCTGGTGAGAACTTTGCGCTTTGCCTGCGGAATGGCGCTGAACTGCCCTTTCGCCCAGCCGTCGAGGGCCGTCAGTTGCTCGATATAACGCTTGCCGCTGTTCGTCAGCGCCGCTTGATCTTCCGGGTCGGCTTTCACCAGTCCATCGAGGATATTCTGCGCATACAACGCGCCGTTCGCCGCGCTGTTCCAGGCGTGGGGATCGGTCACCGTTTTGCCATCTTCATCGAGGGTATGGGTCTTGACGCCCTTCGACGCCACCACCAGCTCGCCCTTAAAACCAGAGGCCTTAATCAGGCGATCCAGCCACCCTTCCAGTCCCAGACCGTTAACCACCACCACGTCGGCCTTGCTGAGCAGCGCGCTGTCCTTCGGCGACGGCTCGAAGGTGTGCGGATCGCCATCCGGGCCGACCAGGGTGTCCACATGAACATGCTCCCCGCCGACCTGCTGCACCATATCACCCAGCACCGAAAAACTGCTTACCACATTCAGCGTTTTCGCCATCGCCCCCTGCGCCATCAGGCCGAAGGCCAGCGCGACCACTATTGCACTACGTTTCATCATTTCCTTACCCCATCAATTTCCGCCAGCCGACCAGCAGCCGGCTGCGCGTGCCAAAAAACAGCGAAATAAAAAACAGCGCGCTGGCGGTCAGCACGATGGCGGGCCCGGCGGGAAGACTGGCCGCCCAGGAGAGACTTAAACCCAGCCAGGCGCAGAGCGCGCCGGAGAGCGCCGCCAGCAGCAGGATGCCCGGCAGCGTTCGCGCCCAGCAGCGCGCGGCGACCGCCGGCAGCATCATCACCCCTACCGCCATCAGCGTGCCGAGCACCTGAAATCCCGCCACCAGGTTAAGCACCAGCAGCGCCAGAAAAAGCCCATGCAGCAGCGCCGGCAGCCGGCGGTGATTCACCTGCAGCCAGGCGCTGTCGAACGCCTCGCTGACCAGACCGCGGTAGCACAGCGCGATGCACAGCAGCGTCAGGCTGGCGACGCCGCTGACAAACAGCGCCGCGTCACGGTCCACCGCCAGAATGGAGCCAAACAGCAGATGCAGCAGGTCGACGCTGGAGCCGCGCAGCGACACCAGGGTGACGCCCAGCGCCAGCGATCCCAGATAAAATCCGGCAAAGCTGGCGTCCTCTTTTAACGGCGTCCGCCGGCTCACCCATCCCGCGACCAGCGCGACCGCGATGCCGGCGACAAAGCCGCCAAGGGTCATGGCCAGCAACGACATGCCGCTCAGCAGATAGCCCACCGCCACGCCGGGGAGAATGGCGTGCGACAGCGCGTCGCCCATCAGGCTCATGCGCCGCAGCAGCAGGAAGACGCCCAGCATGGTGGTGCTTAGCGACAGCGCCAGACAGACCACCAGCGCCCGGCGCATAAAGCCGAATTCAATAAAAGGCTGAAAGAAGGTGTGCCAGATCATGCCGACCTCGCCTGGCTGAAGGCCGGGAGAACCGCCCGGGTGGCGCCCCAGCAGGCGCGCCGGGGGGTCAGCAGCAGCGTCTCCGGGAAAAAGTCGGCTACCCGCTGGTTATCATGCAGCACCGCCAGGATGGTCTGCCCCTGCCGGTGCATGTCGAGGATCAAATCCATCAGTTCGCGACTGGTCGCTTCATCAATGCCGGTGAAGGGCTCGTCGAGCATCACCAGCGGCGCCTGCTGCACCAGCACCCGGGCAAACAGCATGCGCTGAAACTGACCGCCGGAGAGCGCTTCGATCGGGGTTTTCGCCAGGCTCGCCAGCCCGACCCGCTCCAGCGCCGCGCCGATGCGTCGCCGGGTATCGCCGCCCAGACCGCGCAGCAGCGACACGCCGGGCCATGCGCCCTGGCTCACCACATCCTGCACGTTGAGAGGAAACTGCGACTCGAGGGCATGGCGCTGCGCCAGCCAGCCAATCACCGGCCGCTTTCCCTGCCAGCGCAGACAGCCACTGACCGGCGGAAGAAACCCGGCGAGGGTTTTCAGCAGGGTCGATTTTCCGCAGCCATTGAGGCCAACGATTGCCGTCAGGCTGCCGGGGCATATCATCCCGCTCAGCGGAGGGGTGATCGCCACCCCGCCATAGCCGGTTACCAGTTGTTCCAGTTCAATCATGGCAGCGTCACCGCCCACCAGGTCGCCAGCCATAGCGCCGTCAGCAGCGTTCCCGCGATGGCCAGGCGCGCCGCGCCGGATGCCATAAAAACCGATGTGAACATATCCCACCTCTATTAAATGTTATAACATAACAATACAGAGACGAAATAAGATTGTAAATCAGCGTCGGTGAGCGGAAATGTAACAAAGGTCGACAAGCGGCAGGCAAACGGGAAAAAGCAGGAGGATAAGCGAGAAGTCCCCCGGTCGCGCTGCGCTTACCGGGGCTGCCAACCGGATAACAGACCGTCGCCCGGATAAGGCGCTACGCGCCGCTATCCGGGGAGGCTCGGGATCGGTCAGCCGGATGACAGTATTAATAACCGCCGCGGGCCTGAGAAACCGCCAGGCCAAGCTGCCAGACGGCCATGGCGTAGTGGGTGCTGTGGTTGTAGCGGGTGATGGTGTAGAAGTTCGGCAACCCGTACCAGTACTCATAGCCGGTGCCGACGTCCAGGCGCAGCAGGCTGGCCTGCTGATGGTTGCCCAGCGGCTGGGTCGGGGTTAATCCTGCCGCCGACAGCTGCGAAACGCTGTATTTGGTTTTGAAACCATTCTCCAGCCCCGGCGCCTGGCCCAGCGCCTGCACCGCCACCAGATCGCCGCTCACCCAGCCGTGCTGTTTGAAGTAGTTGGCCACGCTGCCGATCGCATCCACCGGGTCCCACAGGTTGATATGGCCGTCGCCGTTAAAGTCCACCGCGTATTGCTTATAGGAGGACGGCATAAACTGGCCGTAACCCATCGCCCCGGCGAAAGAGCCTTTCAGATCCAGCGGGTCGTCGCTTTCGCTGCGCGCCATCAGCAGGAAGGTTTCCAGCTCGGAGGAGAAGTACTCAGCACGGCGCGGATAGTTAAACGACAGGGTCGCCAGCGCGTCGAGGATGCGGGTTTTGCCCATCACCCGGCCCCAACGGGTCTCCACGCCGATAATGCCGACAATGATTTCCGGCGGTACGCCGTAGACCTGATAAGCGCGGTTGAGCGCGTCCTGATACTGATTCCAGAACACCACGCCGTTCTGCACGTTATCCGGGGTAATAAACTGTTTCTTGTAGCGCAGCCAGGCGCCGGTCGGCCCGGTCGGCGGCAGGCCGGTCGGCGCCTGACGATCCATCAGCCGCAGAACGTAGTCCAGACGCTTCGCCTGCGACAGGATCTCCTGCAGCTGCTGCCTGTCGAAGCCGTGCTTCGCCACCATCTTATCGATGAACTGCGCCGCTGCCGGGTTGTTGGCGAAGTCGCCGCCCATCTGCATCACGTTATGCTGCGGTTCCAGCAAAAAGCCGCCGGTTCCACTCGCCATCTCCGTTTCCGCGGGAGTCTTGGGTTTGCTGCTGCAGGCAGCGAGGAGCACACAAAGGGGAAGTACAGCCAGAGAGCGACGCTTCAACATGGGAATTCCGTTTAACAAATTCAGCAAGGGATAATTATGGTAAAGCATGCGACGACCAACAAGAAAGCGACAATCTGTTTGTAGACAAAATAGTCCTTCACCGCCCCCCTTCCTGGATGCTGTCATGCGCCTCGTGATTTCATCCTCTCAGCGCCAATCTTTCGAAATAAAATATTTATCTTTCATTTTGCGATCTATTTAACACTTTAAAACCTTTCAAAGTGATTAAAATCAGCCTGCAGTTAGCAAGAAAAATAACATGCTGAAGGAGAGAACAATGATTGACGTCGTGACCCACGGCGCAGAGTGGTTTATCGGCCTGTTTCAGAAAGGCGGCGAGGTATTTACCGGAATGGTGACCGGGATCCTCCCCTTGCTGATCAGTCTGCTGGTGATCATGAACGCGCTGATCAACTTTATCGGCCAGCAGCGGATCGAAAAACTGGCGCAGCGCTGCGCCGGGAACCCGATCTCCCGCTACCTGCTGTTGCCCTGCATCGGCACCTTTGTGTTTTGTAACCCGATGACCCTGAGCCTGGGCCGCTTTATGCCAGAGAAGTACAAGCCCAGCTATTACGCGGCGGCGTCCTACAGCTGCCACTCGATGAACGGCCTGTTTCCGCATATCAACCCCGGCGAACTGTTCGTCTATCTCGGCATCGCCAACGGCCTCACCACCCTCGGCCTGCCGCTTGGGCCGCTGGCGGTGAGCTATCTGCTGGTCGGGCTGGTGACCAACTTCTTCCGCGGCTGGGTCACCGACCTGACCACCTCGATTTTCGAACGAAAAATGGCGATTCAGCTGGCTCAGAAAGTGCATCTGTCAGGAGCGACATCATGACCCGGATTCGTATTGAGAAAGGCACCGGCGGCTGGGGCGGCCCCCTTGAGCTCGACGTCGTCGAGGGCAAAAAGATCGTCTATATCACCGCCGGCACCCGCCCGGCGATCGTTGACCGCATCGCCAGCCTGACCGGCTGGCAGGCGGTGGACGGTTTTAAAGAGGGCGAACCGGCGGAAAGCGACATCGGCGTGGCGATTATCGACTGCGGAGGCACCCTGCGCTGCGGGCTCTACCCCAAGCGTCGCATCCCGACGGTGAATATCCATGCCACCGGCAAATCGGGGCCGCTGGCCCAGTACATCACAGAAGATATCTACGTCTCCGGCGTAAAAGAGGAGAACATTCAGCGCATCGCGACCGACAGCGCGGTAGCTCCCGAGCCGCCGGCGGAGAACAACCGCGCGGGTCGCGATTACGACGCCAGCAAAAAGATCACTGAACAGAGCGATGGCCTGCTGGCGAAGGTCGGGATGGGGATGGGCTCGGTGGTGGCGGTGCTGTTCCAGGCCGGGCGCGACACCATCGATACGGTGCTGAAGACCATCCTGCCGTTTATGGCCTTCGTCTCGGCGCTGATCGGCATCATCATGGCCTCCGGCATCGGCGACTGGATCGCCCATGGCCTGGCGCCGCTGGCCAGCCATCCGCTGGGTCTGGTGACCCTGGCGCTGATCTGCTCCTTCCCGCTGCTGTCGCCGTTTCTCGGCCCCGGCGCGGTTATCGCCCAGGTGATTGGCGTATTGATCGGCGTGCAGATCGGCCTCGGCAATATTCCCCCGCACCTCGCCCTGCCGGCGCTGTTCGCCATTAACGCCCAGGCCGCCTGCGATTTTATCCCGGTAGGCCTGTCGCTGGCTGAAGCCCGCCAGGATACCGTGCGCGTCGGCGTGCCGTCGGTGCTGGTCAGCCGCTTTTTGACCGGCGCGCCAACGGTGCTGATCGCGTGGTTCGTTTCCGGATTTATTTACCAGTAAGAGGGGCCAGAAGATGACCGTGATTTACCAGACCACCATTACGCACATCGGCGCCTGCGCGACGATGGCGCTGGAAGAGCAGATGCTGATCACCTTCCGCGAAGGCGCCCCGGCGGATATCGAAGCGTACTGCTTTATTCACAACCACGGCGAGCTTGCCGGCGCGCTGCAGCCGGGCGCAGAGCTGCAGCTTGGCGAGCTGCGCTACCCGGTGACCGCCGTCGGCGAGGTCGCCGAACAAAACCTGCGCGAGCTGGGCCACATCACCCTGCGCTTTGACGGCCATCGTGAAGCGGAGTTCCCGGGTACCGTCCATGTGGCGGGCCCGGTGCCGGACGCCATCGCGCCCGGCTGCGTACTGAAATTTGTTGCTTAACAGGAGAGAAAGATGAATCAGGTTGCTGTTGTCATTGGCGGTGGACAAACCTTAGGAGAGTTTCTGTGCCGCGGGCTGGCCGCCGAGGGCTACCGCGTGGCGGTGGTCGATATTCAGAGCGAAAAAGCCAGCCGCGTCGCCCAGGAGATTAACGCTGAATATGGCGAAGGCATGGCGTATGGCTTCGGCGCCGACGCCACCAGCGAGGCCAGCGTCACCGCGCTGGCCCACGGAGTGGATGAGATTTTCTCGCGTGTCGACCTGCTGGTGTACAGCGCCGGCATCGCTAAAGCGGCGTTTATTAGCGACTTTGCGCTGGGGGACTTCGACCGCTCGCTGCAGGTCAATCTGGTGGGCTACTTCCTCTGCGCCCGCGAGTTTTCCCGGCTGATGATCCGCGACGGCATTAAGGGACGCATCATTCAGATCAACTCGAAATCCGGCAAAGTGGGCAGCAAGCACAACTCCGGCTACAGCGCGGCGAAGTTCGGCGGCGTCGGCCTGACCCAGTCGCTGGCGCTGGATTTGGCGGAGTACGGCATTACCGTACACTCACTGATGCTCGGCAATCTGCTGAAGTCGCCGATGTTCCAGTCGCTGCTGCCGCAGTACGCCACCAAGCTCGGTATCGATGAGAGCGAGGTCGAGCAGTACTACATCGACAAGGTGCCCCTGAAGCGCGGTTGCGAATATCAGGATGTGCTGAACGTCCTGATGTTTTACGCCAGCCCGCAGGCGTCATACTGCACCGGTCAGTCGATCAACGTTACCGGCGGCCAGGTGATGTTTTAAAGGGCTCCCGGATGGCGCCGCGCTTATCCGGGCTACAAAACGGTAGGTCGGGTAAGGCGTTAGCCGCCACCCGACAAAAATACGGCACCGCGGGTCGCTCGGGTTAGGCGCTCGCGCCGCGACCCGTGTTGTTCCCGGCCCCCTTAAGGAGACACCTATGGTTACCGCACTCATCACCGTCGCCGCCATCGCCTGGCTTACCCAACTGGCCTTCGGCGGCTGGCAGATCCGCCGCTTCAATCGCGCCTTCGACAGCCTGTGCCAGCAGGGTCGGGTGGGGGTCGGCCGCTCCGCCGGGCGCTTTCAACCGCGCGCCATCGTCGCTATCGCCGTTGATGATGACAACCGCATTTGCGACACGCTGCTGATGAAAGGCTTCACCATTTTCGCCCGACCGCAAAAAATCCCCGCGCTGGATGGCAAACATATCGGGGAATTGCAGCCTGATGTGATCTTTCCCCATGATCCGCGCTGTCAGAATGCACTATCATTAGCGCTTAATCCGAAACATGGATAATTTCGTTGTAAAAGTAAATATCTTGCGAAATTATCACTTCGAAACTTAAACGCAGGATAGACGCCTATGAAACCACGTCAGCGCCAGGCAGCCATTCTCGAGTTCCTGCAGTCGCAGGGAAAATGCTCGGTCGAAGAGCTGGCGCAACACTTCGATACTACCGGCACCACCATCCGCAAGGATCTGGTCACGCTGGAAAACGCCGGCACCGTCATTCGCACCTACGGTGGCGTGGTACTCAACAAAGATGAAGCCGATCCGCCGATCGATCATAAAACGCTGATCAACACCCATAAGAAAGCGCGCATCGCCGAAGCGGCGGTGCGCTTTATTCATGATGGCGACTCCCTCATCCTCGATGCCGGCAGCACGGTGCTGCAGATGGTCCCACTGCTCAGCCGCTTCAATAACATCACGGTGATGACCAACAGCCTGCATATCGTCAACGCCCTTGCCGAACTGGATAATGAACAGACTATCCTGATGCCCGGCGGCACCTTCCGCAAAAAATCGGCCTCCTTTCACGGCCAGCTGGCGGAAAACGCCTTCGAACAGTTCAGTTTCGACAAGCTGTTTATGGGCACCGACGGCATCGATCTGAACGCCGGCGTCACCACCTTCAATGAGGTGTATACCGTCAGCAAGGCGATGTGCAACGCCGCCCGCGAAGTGATCCTGATGGCCGACTCGTCAAAGTTTGGCCGTAAAAGCCCCAATATCGTCTGCGGCCTGGAGCGCGTGGATAAATTGATTACCGATGCCGATATTGACCCTGCATTCCAGCGGGCGCTGGAAGCCAAAGGCATAGAAGTCATCATTACTGGAGAACATCATGAGTAACTTTTTGTTAGAGGCCGGACGCCAGACCCTGATGCTGGAGCTACAGGAGGCGAGCCGCCTGCCGGAACGCCTGGGCGACGACTTCATCCGCGCGGCGGAAACCATCATCCACTGCGAGGGCAAACTGATTGTCTCCGGTATCGGTAAATCCGGTCATATCGGCAAAAAGCTGGCGGCGACCTTCGCCAGCACCGGCACCCCGGCCTTTTTTGTCCATCCGGCGGAAGCCCTGCACGGCGATCTTGGCATGCTCGACGGCCGCGACGTGATGCTGTTTATCTCCTACTCCGGCAGCGCGAAAGAGCTGGATCTGATCGTGCCGCGGCTGGAGGAAAAAGGTATCCCGCTGCTGGCGATGACCGGCAAATCCACCTCGCCGCTGGCGCTGGCGGCGAAAGCGGTGCTGGATATCGCCGTCGAGCGAGAGGCCTGTCCGATGCACCTGGCGCCGACCTCCAGCACCGTCAACACCCTGATGCTTGGCGATGCGCTGGCGATGGCGGTCATGCAGGCCCGCGGCTTCAATGAAGAGGATTTTGCCCGCTCCCACCCGGCAGGGGCGCTTGGCGCGCGTCTGCTGAACAAAGTGCATCACCTGATGCGCCGCGACGACGAAGTGCCGCGCGTCGGCACGGACGCCAACGTCATGAACGCAATGCTCGAGCTAAGCCGCACAGGGCTCGGCCTGGTGGCGGTCTGCGATGAGGCCAACCGCGTGCAGGGGGTCTTCACCGACGGCGACCTGCGCCGCTGGCTGGTGGGCGGCGGCACCTTAAACGACGGCGTCGCGCAGGCGATGACCCGCAACGGCGTGACGCTACAGGCGGAGAGCCGCGCGGTGGAAGCCAAAGAGCGGCTGATGAAGCACAAAATCAGCGCCGCGCCGGTAGTCGATGAAAACGGCCAACTGGTCGGCGCCATCAACCTGCAGAACTTTTACCAGGCCGGGATCCTTTAAGCCCCAGACGTTTCGCCAGCCGGTGCAGGTTGGCGACGTCGAGTTCCAGCGCGCGGGCGGTCGCCGCCCAGTTGCCCTGATGTGCCGCCAGCGCGCGGGCAATCGCCTCGCGCTGGAAATTATCCGTGGCTTCGCGCAGATTCACGTTGCCCATTGCCGGCGCCGCTGCCGCCGCCTCGGTCGGCAACGTCGGCGCAGTCGCCGTAAACTCGAAATGCTGCGGCTCCAGTACTACGTCATCGCCAGCCTGAGTAGCCCGCGCCAGCACCACCGCGCGGTGAATGGCATGCTCCAGTTCGCGCACGTTGCCCGGCCACGACCACTGCTGCAGCCTGTTTCGCGTTGCCTCACTTAAAATTACCCGCGCCAGCCCCATCCGCAGGCGGCACTGCTCGCAAAAATAGCCAGCCAGCAGCACCACGTCATTTTCCCGCTCGCGCAGCGCCGGAATCGACAGCGGGAAGACGCTCAGCCGGTGATAGAGGTCGGCGCGAAAGCGCCCTTCCACCACCTCCTGGCGCAGATCGCGGTTGGTGGCCGCCAGCACCCGCACATCGACCCGCAGGCTGCGGTCATCACCGACACGCTGAATATCGCCATACTGCAGGACGCGCAGCAGCTTCGCCTGCAGCGCCAGCGACAGCTCGCCGATTTCGTCGAGGAACAGCGTGCCGTTATCGGCCATCTCAAATTTGCCGCTGCGATTGCTGATAGCCCCGGTAAACGCCCCTTTCACGTGACCGAACAGCTCGCTCTCCGCCACGCTCTCCGGCAGCGCCGCGCAGTTGAGGTACACCAGCGGGTTAGCCGCACGCGGCGATCCCTGATGCACCGCCTTCGCCACCAGCTCCTTACCGGTCCCCGTTTCGCCGCTGATCAGCACGTTCAAATCCGAGGCGGCGACAATCTCGATCTCTTTTTTCAGCTGCAGCATCGGCGCCGACAGGCCGATGATCTCCTGACGCTCCGGCTGCGGGTAATTCACCACCTGCGCGGGCAGGACGTTTTGCGCTTCAAGGCGGGCGATAAGCAGCGCGTTATTCAGCGCCCCGGCCACCAGCGCGGCAATCAGTCGCAGCTCTTCATCGCTGAAGCTGTCGAAGCGGTCGGCATCCATACCGTCAAGAGTTAGCGCGCCGATCAGCGTTTGCCCGGCAAACAGCGGCAACCCCACGCAGGCGTGAACCTTGAGGCTCTCCTGGCCGGGGATCAGGCCGTCATAGGGGTCCGGCAGGTCGCTGTCCGCCGGGAAGCGCACCACATCGCCGGCGCGGGCGATCGCCTCCAGCCGCGGATGCCCATCCAGTGCAAAGCGCCGGCCAAGCACATCCTGCGCCAGACCATCGATCGCCAGCGGCACAAACTGATGGGCCTCATAGCGCAGCAGCGCCGAGGCGTCGCAGCCAAGGATCTGCCGCAGGGTGGCGATCAGGCGCGAAAAGCGGTCGACGTGGCCGATATCGCTTTGTAAATCAATGGCGATTTTCGCCAGCGCCTCGACGGAAAAACTCATCACCGCTCCATTGTCATTTTGACAGCCAATATAGTCATATTGACTATTTTAATCATTGTCATTTTGACAGCAACTAAAATCATGAAAATTTAAAAAATGATTTTATTCAATAAGTTAAAAAACTGGCACGCAACTTGTAATACATCAATCAACTGACTTTGAACACACTGTATTAATTGAGGTTGCTATGTCTATTGTGGTGAAAAATAACATTCTTTGGGTTGGCCAACGTGACTGGGAAGTGCGTGATTTCCACGGCACCGAATATAAAACGCTGCGCGGCAGCAGCTATAACAGCTATCTCATCCGCGAAGAGAAAAACGTGCTGATCGATACCGTCGATCATAAATTCAGCCGCGAGTTCGTGCAGAATCTGCGCCGCGAAATCGACCTCGCCGACCTCGACTACATCGTTATTAACCACGCCGAAGAGGACCACGCCGGCGCGTTGACTGAGCTGATGATGCAGATCCCGGATACGCCGATCTACTGCACCGCCAACGCCATCGACTCCATCAACGGCCATCACCACCATCCGGAGTGGAACTTCCACGTGGTGAAAACGGGCGACACCCTCGATATCGGCAACGGTAAGCAGCTGATCTTCGTGGAAACGCCAATGCTGCACTGGCCGGACAGCATGATGACTTACCTGACCGGCGACGCGGTGCTGTTCAGCAATGACGCCTTCGGCCAGCACTACTGCGACGAACATCTGTTCAACGATGAAGTGGACCAGACTGAACTGTACGAACAGTGCCAGCGCTACTACGCCAACATCCTGACGCCCTTCAGCCGCCTGGTGACGCCGAAAATTAACGAAATTCTCGGCTTCAACCTGCCGGTAGCGATGATTGCCACCTCCCACGGCGTGGTCTGGCGCGATAACCCGACGCAAATCGTCGAGAAATACCTCGAATGGGCGGCGGATTATCAGGAAGATCGCATCACGATTTTCTATGACACCATGTCCAACAACACCCGCATGATGGCGGACGCCATTGCCCAGGGGATCACCGAGGTCGACCCACGGGTGGCGGTGAAAATCTTTAACGTCGCCCGCAGCGACAAAAACGACATTCTGACCAACGTTTTCCGCTCAAAAGGCGTGCTGGTGGGCACCTCCACCATGAACAACGTCATGATGCCGAAAATTGCCGGGCTGGTGGAAGAGATGACCGGGCTGCGTTTTCGCAACAAACGCGCCAGCGCCTTTGGCTCCCACGGCTGGAGCGGCGGCGCGGTAGACCGCCTGTCCACCCGACTGCAGGATGCCGGGTTTGAAATGTCCCTGAGTCTGAAGGCCAAATGGCGCCCGGATATCGACGCGCTCGAACTGTGCCGCCAACACGGGCGCGACATCGCCCGCCAGTGGGCGCTCGCTCCATTGCCGGTTGCTGAAGCGACAGTCACGCCGGAACAACAGGAGTGCGCCTGTGCCGCCGCCGCGGCCGCCGATCTCGGTCCCATGATGCAGTGCAGCGTCTGCCAGTGGGTGTATGACCCGGCGAAGGGCGAACCTAACCAGGATGTGCAGCCGGGTACGCCGTGGAGCGACGTGCCGGATAACTTCCTCTGCCCTGAATGTTCGCTGGGTAAAGATGTGTTTGATGTTCTGGCGACGGAGGCAAAATGAGTGATGGCATCGTCATCATCGGCTCGGGCTTCGCGGCCCGCCAGCTGGTGAAAAATATTCGTAAGCAGGATGCCGAGATCCCGCTGACCCTCATCGCCGCCGACAGCATGGATGAGTATAACAAGCCCGATCTCAGCCACGTCATCAGCCGCGGACAGCACGCCGACGATCTGACTCTGCAAAGCGCCGGCGAGTTCGCCGAACAATACCACCTGCGCTTGTTTCCCCATACCTGGGTGAGCGATATCGACGCTGAAAACCATCGGGTGAAAAGCCTGGATAAGCAGTGGCGCTACGACAAACTGGTGCTGGCCACCGGCGCCACGCCGTTTATCCCCCCGGTGCCGGGCCGCGAGCTAATGCTAACGCTGAACAGCCAGCGCGAATATGGCGCGGCGCAGAGCCAGCTCCGCGACGCCAGGCGGGTGCTGATCGTCGGCGGCGGCCTGATTGGCTGCGAGCTGGCGATGGATTTCTGTCGCGCCGGTAAAGCGGTGACGGTGGTCGATAATGCCGCCAGCGTGCTGGCGGCGCTGATGCCGCCGGAGGTCAGCAGCCGTCTGCAGCATCGCCTCACCGGGATGGGCGTCCATCTGATGTTAAAAACGCAGCTGGAAGGGCTTGAACACACCGCCGACGGCATCCGCGTCAGTCTCGACCGCCAGCGCGCGATAACCGTCGATGCGGTGGTGGCCGCCGCCGGCCTGCGCCCGGAAACCTCGCTGGCGCGCCACGCCGGACTGCAGATTAACCGCGGGGTGGTGGTCAATAGCCAGCTGCAAACCAGCGACCCGGCGATTTACGCCCTCGGCGACTGTGCGGAAATCAACGGTACGGTAATGCCGTTCCTGCAGCCGATTTTGCTCAGCGCCATGTGCCTGAGTAAAAACCTGCTGGCGCAGGCAGGCGAACTCAAGCTGCCGCCAATGCTGGTGAAGGTGAAGACCCCGGATCTGCCGCTGCATCTGGCCGGCGACACCCGCCGCGAGGATCTGACATGGAACATCGTGGCCGCCAAAGAGGGGCTGGTGGCGAAAGGGCTGGATGCGGCGAATCAACTGCGCGCCTTTGTGGTCAGCGAAGACAAGATGAAAGACGCCTTCGCGCTGCTCAAACAGCTGGTGAGTGAATGACCTTCCAGGCAGCCCTGTTTTGCCGTTAGTTTGCCGGGTGGCGCTACGCTTACCCGGCCTACGGATGTAACCCGTAAGCTCAGGTCCGGTAGACCCGCGCAAGCGCAGCGCCGCCGGGCACGCATTGATTACCTCCCAGGCGATCCTGTTGCACGGTTAGTTTGCCGGGTGGCGCTACGCTTACCCGGCCTACGGATCGTGCGACCTGTCGTTGATTTACCCACTTGCGCGACTGAAACTGCCTGTGCTGGCGGCCTCAAAATCGCTGAGACGTTCCCGGAAGGCCGGGGCAGCCCGCA
>NZ_JBEAKW010000019.1:0-17079 GCF_040065795.1 Klebsiella sp. JB_Kp004
CGCCGCCCGGCAAGGTGTTCCGACCGCGTACCCGTCCTGATGCCCGGTGGCGGCTACGTCCTACCGGGCCGAAGGTCTGGCCTGGAGGGCGCAAGCATTGTAGGCCGGTGCAAGCGTAGCGCCGCCCGGCAAGGTGTTCCGACCGCGTACCCGTCCTGATGCAGGGTGGCGGCTGCGCCTTACCGGGCCTACGGTACGGCAAGCCGGTGCAAGCTCAGTAGACCGGGCAAGCGCCACGCCGCCCGGCAAGGTGTTCCGACCGCGTACCCGTCCTGATGCCAGGTGGCGGCAACGCCTTACCGGGCCTGGGGTACGGCAGGCCGGTGCAAGCTCTGTAGGCCGGTGCAAGCGCAGCGCCGCCCGGCAAAGCGTTCAGGCTGCGTTCCCGTCCCGATGGCTCGGCCCGCGTTAGCCGAACAGGCTGGAGAGACGCTGGAGCACCAGCAGGGCGCTGTAGTAGTCAAGACGGAAGGTCTCGGTGCCCAGCGGGTAAACGCGTTTGCCTTCGACCGCCGGGAGATGCGCCAGCAGCGGGTTGGCGTAAATGGCATCGACATCTTTCTGGTCGCCGGCGAACAGGAACAGGCTCTGGCCGTTCAGACCGGCGGCCAGGTTCTCCCCGCCCAGCTGCACGATATCGTGGCGTTTGCCCTGACTATGGCTGGCGGGCAGGCCGCCCGGCAGCGTCGCCAGGCTAAAGCCCAGCTGTTCGAGCATCTGCCCCTGGGCCGATTCCGGCGTCCAGATATTGGCGCTGTGCGCGGCGGCGGTATAGACGAGGGCGGTGACCGGCTGCGGCGGCAGCTTCATTTTTTCTTTTAACGAAACGAGCTGTTTATTGAAGTCGGCGATGCGCGCGCTGGCCTGCTGCTCATGGCCGGTGATCTGCCCCAACTGGGTAAGCAGCGTTTGCCAGCTTTTATCGTCATAGTTGATGACCAGCGTCGGGGCGATCGTTTTGAGCTGATCGTACAGCGGCAGGGCGGAGTCGCCGCCGGTGGCGCTCACCAGGATCAGATCCGGCATCTGGGCGGCCACCGCTTCCGCGCTCGGTTCGCCGATGTACAGCCGCGCCAGCTTGCGGGCTTTGGCGACCTCACTCCACTGGCGCAGAAAGCCCTGGCTATCGGCCACGCGATTGTTCGGGGTGGTGGCGCCGCTGGCGACCACCGGGGCGTCGATCGCCAGCAGCGAGCCGGTGAGGGTCACGCTGGTGGAGACAATGCGCAGCGGCTGGCTCGGCAGGGTGTGCGTCCCGTAGCTGTCGGTGACCTGGCGCGGCCAGTCCGCCGCCTGGGCTGAGGTAATTCCTAAAAACAACAGCATGCCGGCCAGCGCGCCGCGGCGGTAAAAAGAAGAGAAGTTCACGTCATCGCATCCTGATTCGAAGGGTAATAAATGCGTCTCATTTTCAACTTTGCGCCGACAGGATGCAAGCCAAAGTGGCGGCGCGATGACGTAACGCGGTTGACATGACGGGCAATACCTTTTAGGTTAGCCAACCAAAATACAAATGATAATTATTCGTAATATATTTATCGTTTTTGGAGGATGATATGGAAACGTCACTGGCTGAGGATGTACAGAAATCTACCCGGACCTTATCGCCGGACAGCTTCTTCTTTATGTCGCCGTACCGCAGTTTTAGCACCTCAGGCTGCTTCCGCCGCTTCTCATCGCCCGCCGACGGCGGCGATGCGCTGAATGGCGAGTTCCAGCAGCAGATGGCCGCCGCCTTTGCCGAGGCCCGGGCGGCGGGGATCCGCAAGCCGGTGATGGTTGGGGCCATCCCGTTCGACACCTGTCAGCCTTCCGAGCTCTATATCCCGGAGCGCTGGGAAGCGTTCTCGCGCCCGGAAAAACAGCGTTCCGCCCGCTATGCCGCGCCGCTGGAGACGATGGAGGTGGTGGAGCGCCGGGAGATCCCGGAACAGGATGCGTTTTTAGCCATGGTGGAACGCGCCGCCGCGCTGACCGCCACGCCGGAAGTGGACAAAGTGGTGCTATCACGACTTATCGATATCACCACCCGCGATCCTGTCGATAGCGGCGCCCTGATGGAGCGACTGATCGCCCAGAACCCCGCCAGCTTCAACTTCCATGTGCCGCTCTCCGACGGCGGCGTGCTGCTGGGCGCCAGCCCGGAGCTGCTGCTGCGTAAAGAAGGACCGCACTTCAGCTCGCTGCCGCTGGCCGGCTCCGCCCGCCGCCAGCCGGACGATGTGCTGGACCGCGAAGCGGGCAACAGGCTGCTGGCGTCCGGCAAAGATCGCCACGAGCACGAACTGGTGACCCAGGCGATGAAGAGCGTGCTGGGCCCGCGCAGCAGCCAGCTGTCGCTGCCGGCATCGCCGCAGCTGATCACCACCCCGACGCTCTGGCATCTGGCGACGCCGATCGAGGGCACGGCGCTGGCGGAAGAAAACGCCATGTCGCTGGCCTGCCTGCTGCACCCGACTCCGGCGCTGAGCGGCTTCCCGCACCAGGCGGCGAAGCGCCTGATTGCCGACCTGGAACCCTTCGACCGCCAGCTGTTCGGCGGTATCGTCGGCTGGTGTGACGATGAAGGCAACGGCGAATGGGTGGTGACCATCCGCTGCGCGCGTCTGCAGCAGCGTACGCTGCGCCTGTTTGCCGGCGCGGGCATCGTTCCAGCCTCCTCGCCGCTGGGCGAATGGCGCGAAACCGGCGTCAAACTGACCACCATGCTTAACGTATTTGGCTTGAATTAAGAGGCAAGGATGATTGCATTTACCCGTTGGCCGGATGAGTTCGCGGCCCGCTATCGCCAAAAAGGCTACTGGCAGGATCTGCCATTAACCAATCTGATCACCCGTCACGCGGAAAACGACGCCGTGGCGATTATCGATGGCGATCGACACATTAGCTACCGCCAGTTTAACCAGCGGGTGGACAACCTTGCCTGCTCTCTGCAGCGTCAGGGACTGAAGCGCGGGGAAACCGCGCTGGTGCAGCTGGGCAACGTCGCCGAGTTTTACATCACCTTCTTCGCGCTGCTGCGCATCGGCGTCGCGCCGGTGAACGCGTTGTTCAGCCACCAGCGCAGCGAGCTTAACGCCTACGCCGCGCAGATTAAACCGGCGCTGCTGATCGCCGACCGCGAGCACGCGCTGTTTGCCGACGATAGCTTTCTTCACGCGTTTATCGCTGAACATCCTTCCCTGCGCGTGGCGCTGCTGCGTAACGACGGCGGCGAGCGCGATCTGGCGACGGAGATTAACCGCCCGGCGGATAACTTTATCGCTAACCCAACCCCTGCCGACGAAGTGGCTTTTTTCCAGCTCTCCGGCGGCAGCACCGGGACGCCGAAGCTGATCCCGCGTACCCATAACGACTACGACTACAGCATTCGCCGCAGCAACGAGATCTGCGGGATTAACGCTGAGACGCGCTACCTCAACGCGCTGCCGGCGGCGCATAACTATGCGATGAGCTCCCCGGGGTCGCTGGGCGTTTTCCTCGCCGGCGGGCGGGTGATCCTCGCCGCCGACCCCAGCGCCACCCTCTGTTTCCCGCTGATTGAAAAACATCAGATCAACGTCGCCTCGCTGGTGCCGCCGGCGGTCAGCCTGTGGCTGCAGGCGATCCATGAATGGGGCGGCAATGCTCAGCTGCAGTCGCTGCAGCTGCTGCAGGTCGGCGGCGCGCGCCTGTCGGCGACCCTTGCCGCGCGCATCCCGGCGGAAATTGGCTGCCAGCTGCAGCAGGTGTTCGGCATGGCGGAGGGGCTGGTGAATTACACCCGCCTTAACGACAGCCCTGAGCGGATCATTCATACCCAGGGCTGCCCGATGTGCCCGGATGATGAAGTGTGGGTGGCGGATGCCGACGGCAACCCGCTGCCGCGCGGCGAAGTGGGCCGCCTGATGACCCGCGGGCCGTACACCTTCCGCGGCTACTACAACAGCCCGCAGCATAACGCGGAAGCCTTTGACGCCGACGGGTTTTACTGTTCCGGCGATCTGATATCGATCGATGAAGACGGGTATATCACCGTCCAGGGCCGGGAAAAAGACCAGATCAACCGTGGCGGCGAGAAGATCGCCGCCGAAGAGATCGAAAACCTGCTGCTGCGCCATGAGGCGGTGATCCACGCCGCGTTGGTCAGCATTGAAGACAACCTGCTGGGCGAGAAGAGCTGCGCTTACCTGGTGGCGACCTCGCCGCTGCGCGCCGTCGCGGTGCGCCGCTTCCTGCGCGAGCAGGGAGTGGCTGAATTTAAACTGCCGGACCGCGTGGAGTGCGTTGCCGCGCTGCCGCTGACGCCGGTGGGCAAAGTCGATAAGAAACAATTACGTCAGTGGCTGGCCGAAGGCAAGCTGGGCTGAAGGAGAACAGAAAATGGCAATCCCTAAATTACAGGCTTACGCGCTGCCGGAAGCCAGCGATATCCCGGCGAACAAAGTCAGCTGGGCCTTTGAGCCCTCCCGCGCCGCGCTGCTGATCCACGATATGCAAGAGTATTTCCTCAATTTCTGGGGCGAAAACAGCGCGATGATGGAGAAAGTGGTGGCCAATATCGCCGCCCTGCGCGACTTCTGCAAACAGAACGGCATTCCGGTGTACTACACCGCCCAGCCGAAAGAGCAGAGCGATGAAGATCGCGCGCTGCTGAATGATATGTGGGGGCCGGGGCTGACCCGTTCGCCGGAGCAGCAGCAGGTGATTGCCGCCCTGGCGCCGGATGAAGACGACACCGTGCTGGTGAAATGGCGCTACAGCGCGTTTCATCGCTCGCCGCTGGAGGCGATGCTGAAAGAGAGCGGCCGCGACCAGCTAATCATCACCGGCGTGTATGCCCATATCGGCTGCATGACCACCGCCACCGACGCCTTTATGCGCGATATCAAACCGTTCTTTGTCGCCGACGCGCTGGCGGACTTCAGCCGCGAAGAGCACCTGATGGCGCTGAAATACGTCGCCGGCCGCTCCGGCCGCGTGGTGATGACCGAAGCGCTGTTGCCGCTGCCGGCCTCCAAAGCGGCGCTGCGCGCGCTGATCCTGCCGCTGCTCGACGAATCCGACGAACCGCTGGATGATGAAAATCTGATCGACTACGGTCTGGATTCGGTGCGGATGATGGCCCTGGCCGCCCGCTGGCGCAAAGTGCACGGCGATATCGACTTCGTGATGCTGGCGAAAAACCCGACCATCGACGCCTGGTGGGCGCTGCTTTCCCGCGAGGTGCGATAATGGCGGCGCTGGATTTTCGCGGTCAGACCGTGTGGGTGACCGGCGCAGGTAAAGGGATCGGTTATGCCACCGCGCTGGCTTTTGTGGAGGCCGGCGCCAACGTCATCGGTTTCGACCTCGCCTTTGACGGCGAACGCTACCCGTTTGCGACCGAAACGCTGGACGTCGCCGATGCCGACCGGGTGCGCGAGGTGTGCAGCCGCCTGTTGGCGAACACCGAGCGGTTAGACGTGCTGGTGAACGCCGCCGGGATCCTGCGCATGGGCGCCACCGACCAGCTAAGCGCGGAAGACTGGCAGCAGACCTTCGCGGTCAACGTCGGCGGGGCGTTCAACCTGTTTCAGCAGACGATGGCCCAGTTCCGTCGCCAGCGGGGCGGGGCCATCGTCACCGTCGCCTCCGATGCCGCGCACACGCCGCGCATCGGCATGAGCGCCTATGGCGCCTCGAAGGCGGCGCTGAAAAGCCTGGCGCTGACCGTCGGCCTTGAGCTGGCGGGCAGCGGGGTGCGCTGTAATCTGGTCTCGCCGGGCTCTACCGATACCGATATGCAGCGCACGCTGTGGGTCAGCGACGATGCGGAGCAGCAGCGGATCCGCGGTTTCGGCGAGCAGTTTAAGCTCGGCATCCCGCTGGGTAAGATTGCCCGCCCGCAGGAGATTGCGAATACCATTCTGTTCCTCGCCTCTGCTCATGCCAGCCATATCACCCTGCAGGATATCGTGGTGGACGGCGGCTCGACGCTGGGGGCGTAAATGGCCTGGAAACGAGCGCTCACGCTGGCGGCGCTGAACGCCAGCAGCGAAAACACCCTGGTGGCGCATCTGGGGATCGTCTACACCCGGCTGGAGGCGGGGCTGCTGGAGGCGGAGATGCCGGTGGATGCCCGCACCCATCAGCCGTTTGGCCTGCTGCACGGCGGCGCTTCAGCGGCGCTGGCGGAGACGCTGGGGTCGATGGCCGGCTGGCTGATGACCGACGAGGGGCAGTGCGTGGTCGG
Organism: Klebsiella sp. JB_Kp004; assembly: GCF_040065795.1. Classification (NCBI taxonomy): domain Bacteria; kingdom Pseudomonadati; phylum Pseudomonadota; class Gammaproteobacteria; order Enterobacterales; family Enterobacteriaceae; genus Klebsiella; species Klebsiella sp. JB_Kp004. The sequence continues at coordinate 6,215 of NZ_JBEAKW010000019.1, forward strand.
CACCGAGCTGAACGCCACCCATCACCGGGCGGTCTCCAGCGGGAAAGTGCGCGGCGAGTGCCGCCCGCTGCATCTTGGCCGGCAGAGCCAGAGCTGGGAGATTGTGGTGTATGACGAGAAGGGGCGGCGCTGCTGCACCTGTCGTCTGGGCACCGCGGTGCTGGGCTAAGCAGCCACGCTTGCCCCGGCTTGCGCTGCGCTGAGCCGGGCTACGTATCGGCGCAATGGGTAGCCCGGATAAGGCGCAGCGCGCCGCCATCCGGGAATATCCCTGCTCGGCTGTACTTAGCAGGGCTACGGTTTCTGGGTCAGGAAGCCGCTGTTTCCCCGGCTTGCGCTGCGCTTAGCCGGACTACGGATCTGTAGGTCGGGTAAGGCGTTAGCCGCCACCCGACAAACAAACGGCACCGTTCACGATAATCCTTTCATTCATTTTCCTGCCTTAAGTGATCTCGCTAGCAATGTGAGACAAATCTCTGTGGGTGGACGGCATCTGCGCTGTTTCGATGTTGTTAAATTCTGCGTTGTGTTCTAGAAACAAACTGTAACATCCTGATTACCCTACCGGTGGACCACAACAATGAATAATTCAGGGAAATACCTTATCTGGGCACTGCTCTCCGTGATCGGAGCCTTTGCCCTCGGCTACATTGCTTTAAACCGGGGTGAGCAGATCAACGCGCTGTGGATTGTCGTCGCGGCAGTCTGCGTTTATCTGATCGCGTATCGTTTTTACGGCCTGTATATCGCCAAAACCGTGCTCGGCGTCGACCCGACGCGCATGACGCCCGCGGTGCGGCATAACGATGGCCTCGACTATGTCCCGACTGACAAAAAAGTGCTGTTCGGTCACCATTTTGCCGCCATCGCCGGCGCGGGGCCGTTGGTGGGCCCGGTGCTCGCCGCGCAGATGGGCTATCTGCCGGGGATGATCTGGATCCTCGCCGGCGTAGTGCTGGCCGGGGCGGTGCAGGACTTTATGGTGCTGTTCGTTTCCACCCGGCGCGACGGCCGTTCGCTGGGCGAGCTGGTGAAAGAGGAGATGGGGGCGACCGCCGGGGTGATTGCCCTGGTGGCGACCTTTATGATCATGGTGATCATCCTCGCGGTGCTGGCGATGATCGTGGTGAAAGCGCTGACCCACAGCCCGTGGGGAACCTATACCGTGGCCTTTACCATTCCGCTGGCGCTGTTTATGGGGATCTATATTCGCTATCTGCGCCCGGGGCGCATTGGCGAAGTGTCGGTGATTGGGCTGGTATTGCTGGTGTTCGCCATTATCTCCGGCGGCTGGGTAGCGGAAAGCCCGACCTGGGCGCCGTTCTTTGACTTTACCGGCGTTCAGCTCACCTGGATGCTGGTGGGCTACGGCTTTGTCGCCGCGGTGCTGCCGGTCTGGCTGCTGCTCGCCCCGCGCGACTACCTCTCCACCTTCCTGAAAATCGGCACTATCGTCGGTCTGGCGATCGGCATTCTGATTATGCGTCCGACCCTGACCATGCCGGCGCTGACCAAATTTATCGACGGTACTGGCCCGGTATGGACTGGCAACCTGTTCCCGTTCCTGTTTATCACCATCGCTTGCGGCGCGGTGTCGGGCTTCCACGCCCTGATTGCCTCCGGTACCACGCCGAAGATGCTGGCGAATGAAAATCAGGCCTGCTTTATCGGCTACGGCGGCATGCTGATGGAATCCTTCGTGGCGATTATGGCGCTGGTGGCCGCCTGTATCATTGACCCGGGCGTCTACTTCGCGATGAACAGCCCGATGGCGGTGCTGGCGCCGGCGGGAACCACCGATGTGGTGGCGTCGGCGGCGCAGGTGGTGAGCGGTTGGGGCTTTGCGATTACCCCGGAAACGTTGACGCATATCGCCAATGAGGTGGGCGAGCAGTCCATCATCTCCCGCGCCGGCGGGGCGCCTACGTTGGCGGTGGGCATGGCCTACATTCTCCACGGCGCGCTGGGCGGGTTGATGGACGTTTCGTTCTGGTACCACTTCGCCATTCTGTTTGAAGCGCTGTTTATCCTGACGGCGGTGGATGCCGGCACCCGTGCGGCGCGCTTTATGCTGCAGGATCTGCTGGGGGTGATCTCCCCGAACCTGAAGCGTACTGACTCGTTACCGGCTAACCTGCTGGCGACGGCGCTGTGCGTGCTGGCGTGGGGCTACTTCCTCCATCAGGGAGTGGTCGATCCGCTGGGCGGCATTAACACCCTGTGGCCGCTGTTCGGTATCGCCAACCAGATGCTGGCGGGGATGGCGCTGATGCTCTGCGCAGTGGTGCTGTTCAAGATGAAACGTCAGCGCTATGCGTGGGTGGCGCTGGTGCCGACGGCCTGGCTGCTGATCTGTACCCTCACCGCCGGCTGGCAGAAGGCCTTCAGCCCGGACAATAAAGTGGGCTTCCTGGCGATTGCCAACAAGTTCCAGGCGATGATCGACAGCGGCAAAATCCCGGCGCAGTATACCGAGTCGCAGCTGGCGCAGCTGGTGTTTAACAACCGTCTCGATGCCGGGCTGACCATCTTCTTTATGATCGTGGTGGTGGTGCTGGCGCTGTTCTCGATTAAAACCGCGCTGGCGGCGCTGAAAGAGAATAAACCGACGGCGAAAGAGACACCGTATGAGCCAATGCCTGAAAACCTGGACGCGATAGTGACCCAGGCGAAAGGGGCGCATTAACCTGTGTGCCGGGTGGCGGCTTCGCCTTACCCGGCGTACTTTTTCTGTGAGATCAGAATTATGTTCGACACCCTTTCCAAAGCAGGTAAGTATCTGGGCCAGGCCGCCAAAATGATGATCGGCGTGCCGGATTACGACAACTACGTCGAGCACATGCGCGTCAACCATCCGGATCAGACGCCAATGACCTACGAAGCATTTTTCCGCGAACGCCAGGACGCCCGCTACGGCGGCAAGGGCGGGGCGAAGTGCTGTTAACCCTCTTTCGGCAGATAGAGGCTGATCTGCTCCTGCTTACAGCCGTAGAGCGCCGCCAGCTTCTCGCGGGTGCGCTTCTGCGGACGGGAGTCCAGCGCTTCCAGCTGTGACACGGCGGACTGGCTGATGCCGAGCTTTTCGGCGACCTCCTGCTGGGACATCCCGCGCAGGATGCGCCACGCAGCCTGCAGGCTGACGTTTTCTTTATGCATCACGTCGCATACTTCGCCTGGCAGCATGACGTTATCATAGATGTCTGATTCATAAGGAATATCTTCCCAGTCGCTTTCATCCTCGTCGTCGTACTCCAGCAGAGCCAGGCGCATACGAAAGTAATCACTGTAAGGAATGACGACATACTGGTCTTTTCCTTCTTCATCCTTGATGTACTGAATAGTCATATTCGGCATGCTCCTCATGCAGGTAGGTGGTGGTGGTTCGGCGTTTAACCGCCACGACGTAGCAGGTATCGCCCGGTGGATCCCCAAAGGTGTAGATGACTCTGTAATCACCTAATCGCAGCCGGTAGTGGTTTTCGGGAGAGAATAATTTTTTGATATCCGAGATAGGTGAAGCTTTATCATCCATCTTCTCCAGCCTGGATTTAATGCGGCTCTTATACCGATTATCGATTTTAGAAAATTGCTTATCTGCCGTTTTTGACCAGACAATCTTCATCCGTACCTCCACTGTACGACCGCACAAAATATAAGGAAATAATAAGACTGTTAGATAAATTCCGAATTTCTTATGGGGTAGGGTAGAGCGGAGAAAAAAGGCAGGTAAGCGGCAAAACGCAACCCGTCGAGGCGGCTCGAAAAGGCCTCTGCCGGGCGACAGAGGCTTGCAGAAAATGTGCGATCAGGCGTTCAAACCGCCATCCACGTCCAGCCCGGTGCCGGAGATCTGCCCGGCGGCCGGGCTGGCGAGGAAGGTGACCGCCGCGGCGATGTCTTCCGGCTGGCCGTAGTGACCTAACGCAATAAGTTGACGCTGGGCATCGGCCTGCTCGCCGTCTTCCGGGTTCATATCGCTGTTGGTCGGGCCGGGATGGACGAGGTTAACGGTGATCCCGCGGGGGCCTAAATCGCGCGCCAGGCCGCGGGTAAGGGAGTTGAGGGCGGACTTGGTCATCGAGTAAACCGCGATGCCCGGCTGCGCCACGCGGTTAGCCAGACAGCTGCCGATGTTGATGATGCGCCCGCCGTCTGACATATGCACCAGCGCCTCCTGGATGGCGATAACCACCCCACGAATATTGACGTTGATAAGCGCGTCGATGTCCGCCAGCGTCATGGACTCCAGCGGGCCGCCGCGCGCGATCCCGGCGTTGTTGACCAGAATGTCCAGCCCGCCGAGGGAACGCGCCGCATGGGTGACGGCATCCTGAATCGCCTGCGCGCTGGCGCTGTCGGCCTGCACCGCTTCACCGTGCCGGCCCAGCGCTTTTATTTCGTCGGCGACCGCCTGGGCTTTATCGGCCGATTTTTCATACGTAATAACCACATCGGCGCCGGCGCGCGCCAGCGACAGGGCGATAGCCCGACCCAACCCACGGCTGGCGCCGGTAACCAGCGCCTTCTTACCTGTTAAATCGATCTGCATGATGACCTCGTTGCGAGAGTGGTGAGAATCATCATTAGGTATAGACGGTCGGGGTGATTAACGGCTGAAGTATTCCACCTTCTCAAACGCCGCGCGCAGAACCTCAGGGGTTAACGTCACCGGTAAATAGTGAATCGACTCGCCCGGGCGCAGGGTATGGGCAATGACCCGGTCAAGCTCTTCGCGGTTAGTGATATCGACCTCCAGCGCCGCCAGCGTCGCCGGCAGGTTAAAGCGCTGCCAGGCCTGCACCAGCTGCGCCAGGACCTCATCCTGACCGAGCAGGGCGCTTTGCACCAGAATGCCGTAGGCCACCTTGGTGCCGTGGAGGAATTTATCCGTCTGCGGCAGCACCGTCAGCCCGTTATGCACCGCGTGGGCGGCGGCGACCCGGGTGTAACGTTCCCCCAGCCCGCCAACCATCCCGCCGCCGGCGATAACCGCATCCACCACATCGCGAAACGCCTGGCTCAGCTCGCCGCGGCGCTGGTCCGCCAGCGCCGTTTCGCTGCTGGCCAGCAGCACGTCGCGGATCGCCAGCGCGCCGTTAATCCCCAGCCGCACGGTGAGCGGCAGGGCCTCCGGCTGCGGCGCCAGCACCACTGCCTCATACCATTTGGCTAAGGTGTCGCCAATGCCCGCCAGCAGGTACTCCGCCGGGGCGTTGAGAATGATGCGCGGCTCGACCAGCACCAGGAAATTCGCGTCATCGAAGATCTCAAAATTCAGGGCCTGTCCGGCGTCGCTGTACCACACCGACAGCGGCGTCCATGCCGCGCAGGTGGCGGCGATGGTCGGGATGGCCACCAGCGGAACCCCCAGGCGGCGGGCCAGCACTTTCGCGCTGTCGAGCAGCGCGCCGCCGCCTACGCCAATCACTACCGCCCGATCGTCACCTGAGGCCTGCGCCAGCGCCGCCACATCGCGTTCGCTGCAGTGGCCGGTAAAGCGGATCTTTTTTGCCTCCGGCAGGTGGAAGGCCGCCGGCAGAAAAGGTTCGGCGCCGGCCAGGGCGCGCTCGCCATAGACCCACACCGCCCGCGATAGCTGGTCGGCGTTAAAAAAATCGCTTAGCCGCTGAAGGCTGCCAGGGTGGGAGAAATAGTTGGCCGGGCCGGGCACGACGCGGATCTCGCTGTTGCTCATGAAAGCTGTCCTTATAGGTGTTGGGCTAACCTGATGTTATGTCTGGACATCCAGATGGCTAATATTATTTCGTTGTATCTTATGCTTTTTACGCAGTTGTCAGCCAGCGGCGGCTATGAAAAATTCGTTAAATCAGAAGATTAATTGCCGCACGGGAGCAGTGATGAGCGCGAATCGCCTTGAGATGCATAACATTAGCCTGGCCTTCTCCGGCTTTCAGGCGCTGAACAAGGTGGCCTTCACCCTTCATGGCGGGTCGGTGCATGCCCTGACCGGCGCCAACGGCGCGGGTAAGTCGACGCTGATGGCAGTGCTGTGCGGCACCCACGCCCATTATCAGGGCGAAGTGACGATCAATAACCAGCCGGTCACCATTCGTTCGCCGCGGGATGCCAAACAGCTGGGGATCCACCTGGTGCAGCAGGAGGTGGACGTGGCGCTGGTGCCGGGCCTGAGCATTGCCGAAAACATCATGCTGGACAGGCTGGCGGAGCCGGGGCCGACCTTCCGCTGGTCGCGGGTTCGGCAGCTGGCGCGCGAGGCGCTGGCGCAGCTGGACGTGGCGCTGGACGTCAGGCGCTCTATTGACAGCTGCACGCTCGCCGAAAAACAGCAGATCCTGCTGGCCCGCGCCCTGTCGCACCATTGCCGCTTTCTGATCCTCGATGAACCCACCGCGCCGCTGGATCAGCATGAAAGCGAACGCCTGTTTGCGGTGGTACGCCGTCTGCAGCAGCAGGGGATCGGGGTGGTGTTTATTTCGCACCGCATCCACGAGCTGAAGGCGATCTGCGACACCCTGACGGTGCTGCGCGACGGGCGTCTGATTGAGAGCGGCCCGATGGCGCCGCTGAGCGGGGAACAGATTGTCGAAAAGATGCTGGGCCACGAGCTGAGCGATATCTTCCCGCCGCCGCGTCCGCCGCACGGTGAAGAAGTGCTGCTGCAGGTGGAAGGGTTGCACGATGAGGCGCTGCTGCAGGATATCTCGCTGCGCCTGCGTAAGGGGGAAATTCTGGGGATCGCCGGGCTGGCCGGGGCGGGCAAAACCGAGCTGTGCAAAGCGCTGTTCGGCGCCAGCAAAAGCCGGGTGCAGCGCGGCGAGCTGAACGGCCAGCCGTGGCGGCCGCGGGATCCCGCCGACTCGGTGGGGCGCGGCCTGGCGCTGGTCCCGGAGGAGCGGCGCAAAGAGGGCATTTTCATCGAAGAGCCGATCGCGATGAACCTGGCGGTCAGCGCCGATAACCACTTTTCGCGCTGGAGCCTGTTCGGCCATCGCCAGGCCTGGCGCTGGGCGGAGGAGGTGATAGCCCGCCTCGGGGTGCGCGCCACCGGTCCCGGTCAGACGCTGCGCCGTCTGTCCGGCGGCAATCAGCAGAAGGTGGCCATTGGCAAATGGTTGCGCGGCGATGCCAACGTTTTGATTTTTGACGAACCGACCAAAGGGGTCGATGTGAAAGCGAAAACCGATCTGTTCATGCTGATCGATGGTCTGGCGCGGGAAGGCAAAGGGGTGATTTATGCCTCGGGTGAATTCGCCGAGCTGGTCGGTTTATGCGACCGCATCTGCGTACTATGGGACGGACGGATCGTGGCGGAGATCCCCGGCGCGGAAGCCCGGGAAGAGACACTGCTTTATTATTCAACCGGAGGAGCGGCAGCGTGAGCAAGGCCCTGGCAGTGAGCGCGACGGTATCGGGCCGTCAGCGATTTTTTGATTTTCTCTATAAGTGGGGCATGTTGCTGACCGTGGTGCTGCTGGTGGCGGTCTTTGGCTTCGCCTCGGACAACTTCCTTGACCCGTTCAACATCATCAACATTCTGCGCTCGATAGCCATCGTGACGGTGATTGCCATTGGGGTGTCGATTTCCCTCACCATCGGCGGCTTCGATCTGTCCGTCGGATCGACGGCGTCGCTGGCCAACGCCCTGGTGATCTCCCTGTTTGTCTGGCACGGCCTGGGGACCACCGAAGCCATTCTGATCACCCTCGCGCTCTGCACCCTGGTGGGGCTGTTTAACGCCTTTCTGATCGTGGTGCTGCGCATCCCCGACATGCTCGCCACCCTGGCCAGCCTGTTTGTGATTCAGGGGGTGGCAATGACATACAGCTACGGCGGGTCGATTACCGAAAACATGGTGCTGCCGAGCGGCGAGATGGCGGACGGCACCATCCCGGCGGCGTTTGGCGCGCTGGGCCAGGTGCCGACCATCGTCATCATCATGCTGGTGGTGACGCTGGTCGCCCAGCTGGCGCTGTCGTTCACCACCCACGGCCGGCGGATGTACGCCATCGGCGGCAACCCGGAGGCGGCGCGGCTCTCCGGCCTGCGGATCACGCGTTATAAAGTGGCGGCGTACGTGATTGCCTCGCTGCTGGCCGGGCTCGGCGGCATTCTGCTGGCCTCGCGTATCGGATCGTCGCAGGTTAACGCCGGCGGCGGCTATCTGATGGACGCGGTGGCGGCGGCCTGGATCGGCTTTTCGCTGGCCGGTTCCGGCAAACCGAACGCTCTGGGGACGTTGGTGGGGGCGGTGATCCTCGGCGTGCTTTCCAACGGGCTGGTGATGCTCTCGGTGCCGTATTACGCGATGGACATTATTAAAGGGCTGGTACTGGCTGGCGCGCTGGCACTGACCTATTTTCAGCGCCGTACTTAACATTTCACAGGGTAAACCGCATGAAAAAGATCGCACTCTCTCTCATTACGCTGGGTCTGCTGCAGTCGACGGCGGCGCTGGCCACCGCCCCGACGCCGGTGCCGGCGGCCATTGCCGAACACAACGGCCCGATCCGCATTGCAGTGATCCGCAACCTGGGGTCTGACGATAACACCACCCAGTTTGTCGCCGGGGCGCTGCAGGAAGGCAAAAAGCTCGGTTTCAAAATCAGCACCTTCCTGAGCAACGGCGATGACGCCAAATTCCAGGACTTCGTCAACCAGGCGATCAGCCAGAAATACGACGGCATTATTCTCTCCCAGGGGCGTGACCCCTATTCGACGGCCCTGGTGAAGAAGGCGGTGGACGCCGGGATCAAAGTGGCGGTGTTCGATACCGCGGTGAGCGGCGAGATCCCCGGCGTGACGGTCAGCCAGCAGGATGACGCCTCACTGACCGATCTCTCCTTTGGCCAGCTGGTGAAAGACTTCAACGGCAAAGCCAACATCGTCAAGCTGTGGGTGGCGGGTTTCCCGCCAATGGAGCGCCGTCAGGCGGCTTATCAGACGCTGCTGAAGCAAAATCCGGGGATTAAAGAGCTGGAGTCGATCGGCGCCGTTTCGTCCGATGTGCAGGGCGATACCGCTAACAAGGTGGGGGCGATCCTCGCCAAATATCCGAAAGGGAAAATCGACGCTATCTGGGGCACCTGGGATGCCTTTAGCCAGGGGGCCTATAAGGCGCTGAAAGAGAACGGCCGCACCGAGATCAAACTCTACAGTATTGATATTTCCAACCAGGATCTGCAGCTGATGCGCGAAGCCGGCAGCCCGTGGAAGGTGAGCGTGGCGGTGGATCCGAAGCTTATCGGCGCGACCAACGTGCGGCTGATCGCCAATAAGATCGCCGGCGAGCCGACGCCGGCCACCTACGACTTCAAGGCGGCGGCGATCCCGCAGGCGCTGCTGGCGGCCCAGCCGGGGGCGGTGAACGTGGCCACGCTGGGGAAAATCATTCCGGGCTGGGGCCAGACGGAAGACTTTATCGCGCCGTGGTTTGCGACGCTGGAAGCGAAAAACAAATAAAACGAAGCCGGGTGGCGGCGGGGGCGGCCTGTTGCCCTTTCCCACAGGGAGAGGGGGAAAACCAACAGCGCCCGTAGGCCCGGTAAGCGCAGCGCCACCGGGCGAAAGGAATTCCCTATGTCAGCATTACCTTCCCCAGAATACAGCCGCAATATGCGGCTGATCGGCCATAGCGACCAGGGCGGTCGTCCGGACGGCGTCCAGCTGATGGTGCACCGCGGATTCGCCTATATTGGCCATATGGTGTCGCAGGGTTTTTCCGTGGTCGATGTGCGCGATCCGACCCGGCCCACCACGGTCAACTATATTGCCGCACCGCCGGGCACCTGGAACGTGCACCTCCAGGCGCATGACGATCTGCTGCTGGTGATCAACGCCCGGGATCTGTTTGCCGACGCCCGTTTTGCCGATGAGAAGGTGTACTACACCCGCTCGGTGGGTGACACGGTCAGCGATGTGCAGGACAAAGGCTGGAGCGCCGGGCTGCGCGTGTTTGATATCTCCACGCCGGATAAGCCGCGTGAAATTGGCTTTCTGTCGCTGAGCGGTATCGGCATTCACCGCATCTGGTACGTCGGCGGCCGCTGGGCGTATGTGTCCGCGCTGATCGACGGTTTTACCGACTACATCTTCCTGACCATCGATCTGGCCGATCCGCGTAAACCGCAGGTTGCCGGGCGCTGGTGGTTGCCGGGGATGCACCAGGCGGGCGGTGAAACACCGGACTGGCCGCAGGGTAAACGCTATGCGCTGCACCACGCCATTATTGCCGGGGATACCGCCTACGGCAGCTGGCGCGACGGCGGCCTGACGCTGCTGGATGTCAAAGACCGTACCCAGCCGACGCTGATCAGCCATCGCAACTGGAGCCCGCCGTTCGGCGGCGGAACGCATACCGCGCTGCCGCTGCCGGATCGCGATCTGCTGGTGGTGCTGGATGAAGCGGTGCTCGACAATCAGGAGGACGGCGAGAAGCTGATCTGGCTGTTTGATATTCGCGAGCCGGCGAACCCGGTAAGTATCTCGACTTTCCCACAGCCTGATGAAATCGACTATGTGGCGAAAGGGGCGCACTTCGGGCCGCATAACCTGCATGAGAACCGGCCGGGGAGCTTTGTCAGCTCAACGCTTATCTTCGCCACCTATCAGAATGCCGGCGTGCGGGCGTACGATATTTCCAACCCGTATCGTCCGCTGGAGACTGGGGCGCTGGTGCCGGCTGCTCCTGAGAGGATGATGGATACCCGTCCCGGCCGCCCGCGGGTGATCCAGTCCTGCGATGTGTTTGTCGATGCGCAGGGCATTATCTACAGCACCGATTACAACGGCGGGCTGTCGGTGATTGAGTATCTGGGGTGAGGACAAGGTAAACGCAAAATTGTGCTCGCATGTCTGCCGGGTGGCGGCTTTCGCCTTACCCGGCC
>NZ_JBEAKW010000020.1:0-11393 GCF_040065795.1 Klebsiella sp. JB_Kp004
CGGCTTGCGCTGTGCTTAGTTTGTAGGCCGGGTCAGGCGTAGCCGCCACCCGGCAGTAAGACGGTACGCCGCCACCCGGGATGTCGCCCCTATCCGTGGGCGAGAAAGCGGGCCAGGCGCTGCTGCAGCAGGCGATTTTCGCGGGTCAGCCGCGCGTTCTCATCCAGCAGCGTCAGCGCCACCGCAATCCCCGGCCAGTCCAGCTCCAGCTCGTTACGCAGGCGCACCGCGCGATGGACGATCGTCACCGCGCTGTCGTCGAACAGCCAGGCGTCCGCCTGCGGCTGGTGCGGTTCAATCATGCCTAAGCCGACAATCTCCGTCAGCTCCTCTTCCGACACCCCGGTACGCAGGCACAATTCGGTAATGGTAAACGTCACTGTTACTGTAGCCATCAGGCTTTCCCCCATGTCTTACGCGGATCGAAGCTGGCTTCGGCGGTGGCCAGCTGTTGCCAGAGCTCACGCGCTTTTTCATCTGGTTTTGGCGGCATCACAATTTTAATAACGGCGAACAAATCGCCGGTGTGGGTTTTGCTCACCAGCCCTTTGCCCTTGATACGCAGGCGCTGCCCTGCCTGACTACCCGGCGGCACCGTCAGCAGAATGCTCTCTTTCAGGGTGGGCACCGTGACTTTGGCGCCCAGCGCGGCCTCCCACGGCGCCAGCGGCAGGACGATCTCCAGGTTATGTCCCACGATGTCGAACAGCGGGTGCGGGGCGATGTGGATCACCAGCCACAGATCGCCGTTCGGCCCGCCGTTTTCGCCCGGCGTCCCCTGGCCTTTCAGGCGGATGCGCTGACCATCGGCCACCCCGGCGGGGATCTTCACATTCAGCGTTTTCGGCGTCTCGCTTTCGATCATGCCGAACACGTTATACACCGGCAGGTTATAGCTGATGGTGCGGGTCTGCTCAGCCAGCGTCTCTTCAAGGAACACCGCGACCTCGATCTCCAGGTCGTGGCCGCGCGACGCGTGCTGACGGCGACGCTGATGCGCCTGCTGGCCAAACATGGAGGAAAAGATGTCGTCGAAATCCTGCTGGCTGTAGCTCTGCTCGTGGGTCTGCTGCTGGCGACCGAACCCGGGATCGTTGCGATGCTGCCAGAGCTGATCGTATTCCGCGCGCCGTTGCTCATCTTTCAGGACTTCCCAGGCTTCGGCGAGATCCTTAAATTTGGCTTCGGCATCGTTTTCTTTACTGACGTCGGGGTGGTACTTGCGCGCCAGGCGGCGGTAGGCGGTCTTGATGGTTTTCAGATCGTCGGTTGGTTGCACCCCGAGAATGGCATAATAATCCTTCAATTCCATGCTGTTATCTCATCTATGCTCAGTGCGGTGGTTACATATTCCCTGGATCAGGCGTCTGTATAAAGCGTAGGGCAAATGCGCCCTGAAGGGGAAGAAAAGTGGCGGAAACTTGACGTCGTCGGGGTCAACGGCGTCGTGGGCGCAGCTAGTCTTTCACCTGCGGCCGCGGACGACGGCGCCAGCCTGCGAACAGCACCAGCAGCGCGCCGATGGCGCCGGCCAGGCGCGCAATGCCGTCGCCGGCGGTGGGAAACAGCTGGCGAAGGGTAGGGTCGCTGACCAGCATTGACCCAGCAATCCAGCCGATGAGCATCCCGCCCAGCAGCACCACCGCGGGAAAGCGAGTGAGCAGGGCCAGCACCAGCTTGCTGCCGGCGACGATAACCGGAATGCTAATCGCCACGCCGAGGGCGACCAGCGCAATGTGCCCTTTGCCTGCGGCGGCCACCGCCAGCACGTTATCCAGCGACATGATCACATCGGCGACGGTGATGGTGACTGCGGTGCGCCACAGGCTGCCGGAGCTGGCAACCTCGCTCTCGTCCTCCTCATTACTGACCAGCCTGATGCCAATCCACATCAGGAGCAGCGCGCCGACTATTTTCAGCCACGGCAGCGACAGGAGATACAGGGCGATCGCCAGCAGCAGGATGCGCGCCAGGATAGCGCCTACGGTGCCGATGACGATCGCTTTGGTGCGTTTTTGTGGCGGCAGTTTGCGACAGGCCATGGCGATCACCACGGCGTTGTCGCCGCCCAGCAGTAAGTCGATGGCGACAATCTGCAGCATAATCACCGCCATGTCCCATTGTTGAAGAAACGCATACATATCGAGAGAAACCACCTGAAATAAATACCACGAAAAGCCGTTGCGCCGGGGGCTCCGCCCGGGGAGCGTTGACCACTGGCGCCGGACCGCGCCGTCGCGCGGGAAACCTGAGCCTGAAAAATAAAGTTACGAATCAACGCGCCGTCGGGCAAGGCTTCGGCGAAAAAGGGTGATATTTTGTCATACAGACTCACCTGCTGTTCACTTATCGCAAGGATCCCCACTATGTCTGGCCACAAGAAATACCTCTCCGTCGCCCTGCTGAGCGCTGTCTTACTGCCGGCGATGGCTTCTGCCGCTGACGCGCCGGCGACTTTCACCGCGGAACAGGAGGCGCAAATCGGCAAAATCGCCGCCGATTACCTGGTCGCCCACCCGGAAGTTCTCCTGCAGGCAAGCCAGAAACTGCAGCAAATTCAGGCTGAGCAGCAGGCCAGCGCGGCCACCCAGGCGGTGCTGAAGAATGCCGCCTTGCTGACCCAGGATAAAAATACCCCGACCTACGGCCCGGCCAACGGCAAAGTCACGGTGATTGAGTTCTTTGACTACCAGTGCGTCTACTGCAGCCGGCTGGCGCCGGTGATGGAGCAGGTGATTAAAGCGCATCCGCAGACCCGCTTCGCTTTTAAAGAGTGGCCTATCTTCGGCGGCCGCTGGGAAAGCTCGCTGGAAGCAGCGAAAACCGGCCTGCAGATCTATCAGCAGAAAGGGGCGGATGCCTATCTGACCTACCATAACGGGATCTACGCCACCGGACATAACGAAGGCAAGCTGACGACGGCGGATATCCAGCAGCAGGCGAAGAAAGCCGGCTTTGATGCGAAGAAGGCCACCGACGTCGAACCGGTGCTGCAGAGCATTAACGACCTGGCGCAGGAGATTGGTCTCAGCGGCACGCCGGGCGTGATCGTGATGCCGACTACTGGCGCCACGGAAGCCAGCATCACCGTCTTCCCGGGGCTGGCGGATAAAGCCTCGCTCGAAGCCGCCATTAAAAAGGCCGGCGGCTGATCGGCGGCGTCGTTACCCAGTCAGGGCCGCCGAGGGCGGCCCTGCTATCATTCCTGATCCCTCTCCTCGGGCGGCGGCAGCGCGTGGCTTTTTAAATCAATAATCTGACCAATGTGATCGTGGTAAACGGTCAGCAAATTATAGCGACTCATTTCGGAGATGATCTGCGGGGCGACGTTAAAGCTGCTGGCCAGCTCCTCATCTTGCAGGGTAAGCACCGCGGTGTGACGCCGGGTATGGGCGCGGCGTCGGTTATAGTGGTACCAGAGGATCAGCAGCCAGCCGTTCAGCGCGGCAAGCAATAAATACACCAGCGCCGTATTCAGGGAGTCCATCAGCGACGACCAGCGCGGGGAGGGCGGCGCGATGAACTGCATCAGCAAATTGGCGTAGAGAAAGAACAGAAAACCGAGCCAGGCCAGCAGCGTTAAGCCGACGTCCACCAGCCGGGGCAGCACGCGGTGTTCGGTTAAGATGAGCGTATTTTCATTCATCGCAGGCTTCCTTTTCCCCGGTCCGGGCTCACCCAGCGCGCGCGGGAACGTTGACGTTTCAACATCACTTTCGGAAAAGCGACCAGCGTGGTCAGCAGGCCGATCATCCAGTAAACCATCGGGAACCAGATCACCCAGAACAGGGATTTGGCGACCTTTTTCTCATAGCGCCGTTCGATATACAGGCTGGCGACGAACTGCAGCAGGCACATCAGGCCGAGCAGCATGCCGGTGAACTCAGGCGGAAACAGGCTGTGCACTGTCAGGTTGTCCGGCAATGGCATCAGGCGGCTGAGGATAAACAGCAGAATGGTGACCGCGTAGGCAAAGGCCCACAGCGTGGAGCAGGCATACTCCAGAAACAGCGGCCACATCCGATGATGCTGCCAGTGAAACAGGCGGCGCAGGTTGACCAGAAAGACTTCGGCCCCGCCCTGGGCCCAGCGCAGACGCTGCTTCCATAACCCTTTGAGGGTCTCAGGCATCAGGATCCAGCACAGCGCCCGCGGCTCGAAAAAGATGTCCCAGTGGCGGAGCTGAAGCTTCCAGCTGATATCAATATCTTCAGTGATCATATCCGGGCTCCAGTAGCCGACGTCCGCCAGCGCCTGACGCCGGAAGGCGGCGATCACGCCAGAGACGGTAAAGACCCGGCCATAGATCCGCTGCGTCCGCTTGATAAGCCCAATGATCGACGAAAACTCCCCTACCTGAATGCGGCCGATCAGCGTGGATCGGGTGCGGATCCGCGGATTGCCGGTGACCGCCCCGACGTGCGGGTAGTGGATCAGCGGGGCGACCAGCCAGGCCGCGGTATCCCGGTCCAGCAGGGCGTCGCCATCGATGCAGACCAGCAGATCGCCGCGCGCGGCGGCGGCGCCCGCTTTGAGCGCCACCGCTTTTCCCTGATTGGCGGCCAGGTGGATCACCCGCAGCCTTGGCTCCTCCTGCGCCAATTGCTGGAGCACCTGGGCGGTGTTGTCCGAAGAGCCGTCGTTAATCGCGATCACTTCGAGGTTGGCGTAACGCTGGGCCAGCGCCGCGCTGATGGTCTCCCGGGCGTTTTTCTCCTCGTTAAAGCAGGGGATCAGGATCGAGATCAGCGGATTGCCCGGCAGCGACGGCGGCGGGGTTTCCTCTCCCCACGGCCAGTGGCGCTCCAGCTGGAACCAGAAGTACAGACCCCCGGTGATCCATAGCACCGACATAAACAGCGGCCAGAAAAAGACAAAGTCGAGGATAAGCTCGCCGGTAAACACCGCTGCGACGCCTAACGGCAGCCCGAAAACGAGGCATAAAATGCACAATGCGATGATGCGATCAGTCATGGTCAGGGTACCACCAGGAAGAAAATTGCGGTCTGATACGGGAGATATCAGGCTGATTGTTAATGAAATCGTCTGGGTAGTAGCCGTAGTTTTTGACGCTGTTTAGCCGCAGTAAATGCATCCAGTCCGCCAGCTGTTGGTCGGGAATGGCGTTGCGTTGGCGTCGGTTCCAGTCTCTGGCCTGTAGCTCAAAGATGGTTTTCTTCAGCGCGCCCGGGCGGCGGGCGACGGCCTGCACCAGCCGCGTCAGCCAGGCCTGGCTGGCGTCAATCGGCACGGACTCCATCAGCGGCATCGCCATGGGGACCGTCCAGTCATAGGCGGCAAGGAAGTCATCCAGATTTTGCGCAAACCAGGCTTCGCTCTGCGGCTCAAGGATCGGCAGGGCGAAGAGATTACGCGCCGTTTTTACCTGCGGGCCGCGGATGGCCTGCACCGACTGGCGCAGCTGCAGAGTGAAGCGGGTCAGGGTTTGGCTTTTGAAACGCATCCATGCCTGGCGCTCTTGCGGACTTTGGGGCACCGGGCCGGCATCGTGCGCCAGGCCACTTTGCCGCCAGGCGGCGACCGCCTCCGGGCTCACGTCTTCAAAATCGGTCAGCACGGCGTCGTCGTGGAACAGAATCCCGCTGAAGCTGGCGTGCCGGGCCAGATCCTCATAGATGTCGGTGATCTGCTGGCGAACCCGGGGATCCCATGGCGACAGGCGGACATAGGGCTGACGGGCAAGTAACGCCTTCCCGGTTTGCGGATCCCAGCGCTGAACGCGCGGCAGATCGGACGAGAGATCGAAGGCCAGCACCGGCATCCAGGCATAAACCTTCACCCCGCCGCGGGTTTGCAGCTGCCAGGAGACGAAGTTAAACAGGTCGGCGCGCATCGGCAGCCAGCGGTTGGGGAAATAGAGCGACTTGACCGTGCCGTCACCCTGCGGGTCGGAGAAGGCCTGCAGAAAGACGTGGCTGATTTTCATGTCATAGACGCGCTGCACCAGCTTATCGATATTCTTTGCCTGCTGGACGGGATTGGGGTCATAGGCATAGTCCAGATCCACATGCATCACCCGAACAGGATCGGCTTCCTGGATCTGGGTTACGGCGTTAGCAAAGGCCTTGATCGACGGGTTACCGGCGATCAGCATGCGCGGAATATTATCCAGATCCTTCACGTTGCCCAGGCCGTCGTTCAGCGTAAACGCCAGCTGATACCCCTGCTGTTTGGCGATGGCCAGGGTGCTGCCGCTGGCGGCGCCGTAGGGCCACACCCAGGCGCGCGGCGCTTTCCCGGCGACGTCGTGGATTTTCGCCGTCACTTTCTGCACGTCATCGGCCATTCGCCGGGTAAACTGCGCGTCGCTTTCATAGCGGCCGGTGGTTTTATCCCAGCCGCGGTTAGCGGCGGCGGGCTCGCGGCTGCCCTGCGGATTGGCCGGCAGGCCGTAGTGCGAGGCCCAGGTGTGCGCGCCGATCTCCACCAGCGGCGAGCGACTAAGCTCGCGCACCATCTCCCAGGTGGCGAAGCGATCGCGCGGCGTCATCAGGCCGCCAAAATTAACGGGCTGGTTGGCGGGGGTGTCCACCCAGCTGCCCACCGGCGCCCACAGCGCCGGAACGTTCCAGGCTTTAAGCAGCGGCCAGACGCGAGTATAAAAACTGCTATAGCCATCGTCGAAGCTGAGAAGAAAAGCCTTAGGCGGCAGCGGCTTAAGGCCATGATGCGCGTCCAGAATGTCCTGAACGCTCACGGCATGGTAGCCGTGATGCAGCAGCCAGGCGATCTGCTCATTAAGCGCGCTGGTACGCACCGAAAGGTAACGCTGGTCGGCGGCGTCGTCTTCGACGTCATGATAGGCCAGCACCAGAAAGCGATCCGCCGGCCAGGGGTTATTGGCCTCCAGCTGGGGTCGTTGCTGCGGGGCGAGGAAGGGGACCTCCTCAGCACGCACGCTGAAGATAAGGCACAGCCAGCCGAGAAGCATCAGGCCGTTGCGCAGGGTCGTGTTCAGCATGGTCATCCTTAAAACCGTATGTTTGCATCAACAGTGATAGCGAGGTTGTTTTCACGTTTACCGTCGTAGGGGCGTTTGTCCCAGTTCAGCATCACCCCGGCGTCGACGAGGTTGTTCCAGCGCAGACGCTGCCCGTAGCCCAGCGTCGTTATCGCGCCGGCGGCGTGATTTTTTTGCCAGTAGCTGCCGCCGCCGGCGAGCAACTGCTGACTCCAGACGGTGTCATACCGCTGGTAAAGCGTGTGATCGACCGCCAACGCCGCGGTGGC
This sequence comes from Klebsiella sp. JB_Kp004, assembly GCF_040065795.1. Classification (NCBI taxonomy): domain Bacteria; kingdom Pseudomonadati; phylum Pseudomonadota; class Gammaproteobacteria; order Enterobacterales; family Enterobacteriaceae; genus Klebsiella; species Klebsiella sp. JB_Kp004. The sequence continues at coordinate 7,252 of NZ_JBEAKW010000020.1, forward strand.
CGCGAGGTCGCGGGCCGGACTGTAATACGCGGTGTCGGTGCGGCTATTGGCGCTGGCCGACAGACCGGGCTGTAGATCCAGCGTTAGCCACGGGGTCTGCCAGAGGCGCTCTTTACCGGAGAGGGTGTACTCCTGACGACGGTTGTGGTCGGTAAAGCGGCTGGCGGCCGCGCTGACGCGGTACTCCCGGCGCTCGTTTTGATACCAGCGCAGCCAGCCTTCGCCGCGGTTGGCGCTGACGCCGTTGCGTAACGCGCGCAGCGGCGTCTGCTGCGAAATCCGCTCCAGCTCGCCGCCCAGCTGCCAGCGATCGTTGACGTCGTGCGCGGCGGAAAGGCGGACGCCGGGCTTATTCTCGCCGTGAAAATTGACGCTGGAGAGTTCAAGTTCTCCCCAGGCGTCGCGCGGACGCCATTCAATACCGGCGAACAGCTGGCGACGGCTGCCTTTCCCCTCTTCAAAATTGCCTTGGGCAAAGCGGTGGCCGCCGAACAATCGCCAGCTGTCGGCTATCGGCGGGCTGTAGATCGCCGTCTCAAAACTGAGGTCGTGGGTACCGCTCACCGGGTTGTCGGAATGCAGCCCTTTGCCGACGCTCAGGCGCAGCTCGGAGAAATGATGGATTTCGCGGGCTCTGGCCAGGCGCTGGGTATTCAGATCCCGTGGCGAGCGGGCGATAACGTCGTCGGTCAGCAGATCCATCTGCCGCCACTCCTGCAGATCGAGGGCGACCCAGGCCTGCTGGCGCTCCAGCTGCAGGCTGGTGGGCTCCAGGGCTTCCGCCGCTTTCAGCTGGCGTTCGGCTGCCCGCGGCAGCCCTCTGTCCTGCAGCAGTGCGGCATAGTCGATCTGCAGCCCCTGGTTGCCGGGGGCCGTCGCCGCCAGGCGCTGCATACGGGCTTCGGCCTGTGGCAGGGCGTTGGTGGCGGAGAGATAGTGCACGTTAAGCGACTGCGCGGTGAGCCAGTCGTCGTTCGGCTGGGGCGTCGGCGAGCCATAGAGATGACGGATATAGGGCGCATTCCGGGTGAGTCGGGCGACATACCGTTGCGCCGCCGGGTACTGAGCGGTGTCCAGCAGGGCGTAGAAAAGCTCATGTTCTTCATTCTGTTGGCTCGTCAGCCACGAGGGATGCTGATGAATAAGCGCCAACGCAGGCTCAATCTGCTTAAGCGCGATATAAGAGGAGATAACCCAGCCGATAGCCCAGTCGGGAACCGCCTGCTGCTGCGCCATCAGGCTTTGGTATTCGCGGATAACCTGCGCGTAGTCTGCGTTGGCGTACAGCGCGCCCAGACGGTCAATGCGCGCCCGGGTGATGTCCGGGGCGGCCTGCGGGTCGGGACGCCAGGCGGCGATCATCGCGTCGTATTGCGCCAGCGCCGTGCGGGCCAGCGCGTAACGCGCATTTTCTTCACGGGAAGGCGTATCGGCAAGGCGCACCAGTTCGGCGGCGGCGTTCAGCTGCAGGTTGCGCTTTTCCGCGGGCGTCAGTTCGACGCTATTCGCGAGGCCGAGGGCGGGGGAGTCGATCCGGTTACGGGTCAGGGTCGCCATCAGGCTGGCCAGCGCGGCTTTGTTCTGTGGTTCGCGATCGAGGATCTGCGTGTCCACCAGCAGCTGGTCCCAGCTCTTGCCAAGCCGCAGGTAGACATAAGAGAGGGTCTGCAGGTGGGCAATGCTCGCCTGCTCCGCCACCAGGCGACGCGCTTCGCTGAGCGCCTCGCCGTCCTTGCGGGCATCGGCCAGCGTCTTGATATAGCCGATACGATAGTCGTCACTGTCGGGGGCCTGGCTGAGAGCCTGCTGCCAGAGGTGGAGCGAGGCTTGCCACTGTTTCTGGTTGCGCATCGCCTGCGCCGCGGCGGCGGTGCCCCGTGCGGGAAGCGGCATATAGACCTGATAGCGTCGCCAGACTTTCACCACCTCGTTGTCCTGGCCGGCCCAGAGGGCTACCTGCAGCCAGTCTGCAACCTGAGAAGGGGTTAAGGCATGCCGCAGCTGGTATTGCTGAAGATATGAGAGAAAGGGGGCGTACTGGCCTTGACGCGCTTGCTGGATCTGCTGGTCATAGAGCGAGTCCGCTCCCTGAACCAGCGTCGGGAAGAGCAAAAGCACGCCGATTGACAGCGAGAGTTTCGTGTTGCGATTAAACAATAACGTATTTGAATAAGGTGATCTTTCCATTTCTATTTGCCATATGTTCATCAAGAATCCATTGCACAACACGACCGTCCTTTGACGGTGAGTTAAAGGATGAGGATGGTCCCATTTAGCTGACTGGCACTGCGGGTGAATGACTTATTGCAAAGTAATAAACATATCTCCTGTGGATAATTGAATGGATAATTTATACCCGATACCGCAGCGGATAAATATGGTTAAATGACGAACTGCGTTTTAAGATAAATCTGTAAAAATGGTTTAATTCGAATCGCCATGTTGAAGCGAGTTCCTTTAACTTACTGAAATAAATAAAAAATGGAGTTGGCTGAAATTTTGTTTTAATTTTGTTGGGTGGCTTATATTGCAGTGAGGAGAAAGGTTTTTCATGGATATTTAAGATGATTTCTGACAAAAATTCTCAATAGCAAAAAAAGCATCTTTTCTGTGGGATTTTTTTATTTATAATTAATCCGTTTATTTTCTGTCCGCACCCAGGGAGGTTTTTCACAGCCAGATTCAGATGCCGCGCTAATGATAAATCACAGATCTCGTTATTTTTAACGCCATGCGGAGCGTTCCCCAGGGGCAAGGAAAACGTCTGGTTGACGAGAATTTGTTGATTAAATGTTAAAGGGAAGACTTGTGGCAAATTCAATGATATTAGTTACCCAGGATCACTATCTTTTTCAAGGAGTTAAGAATTTTTTTCCTGATATCATTCAGTTAGATTCTAGCGGAAAAGCGATTTTAGATAATGAGGTTGATGAACTCTCTCTGCTGGTTGATAGCCGTTCGCCGCTTTGTCATTACGATTATCTGGTCATGGAGGCGGCACAATCCAGAAAGCGAATATGCTGTATTGTCCTCGATATGCGCCATCGGGAAGAGCATTTACTCAGTCTGAAATCGTTTTTAAACATGTCATTATCACCCGCCGATATGGCGACCTTATTTGGGCTTTTTCTCGAGATGAAGAGCAAGCGGCTGACCAAAGAGTGGTTCGACAATCTGCGCTTAAGTATGACAGAGCAGCTGATGCTGCGTTTTCTTGGGGCGGGGATGACAATGGAGGAGGTGGCGGTGAATCTGAATACTTCGCTAAAAAGCCTTTACCGCAAGCGGACCGCGCTTTATGAGCGACTGGGGTTAGATAATTTTAATGAAGCCTGCTTATTTATCTTCAAAAATAAACTGCTGGACCAGTCCGGTCGATCGCCATAAGGCGTGGTTGTACAGGGAACAGGTGATATCGCAAGGTATGTGACGATGGAAATGTAATAAATTAAATAGATATTGATAGGTACAACCGTCGATACCAGTCGGTATCCAGGGCGGCGCCCGGCATATAATTCCGGAGCTCTTTGGAAGTAATTACCGCCATGGCGGTTTGCTATGCACAGCGATTATTATAATGATTATATTCCTTGCGCCGCAGAGGAATAGTTTTGTCATAAATTAACTCTACCATGGTATTCCGACTCACGCGTCGGAATACCATGAGATATCGTGAAAGCATCAGAGGAGCGAGGTGGATGAGAATAAGGGACAGTATTGCGGAGCGGTTAGAAGCCTGCGGGCTCTACCGTCGGGCGGCATCCAGATGGATTGAGGTGATGCAGCGTTGCCTGGACGATGAGGACCGAGAGTGGATCCGTCACCATCGCAATCAGTGTCTGAAAAAGGCGCAACGTCCGCCGGCGCCGAAAGAGGAGTTCGCCGATCTCCACCAGGCGGCAAAGGAGACGCAGTATCGCATGGGCATTGCGAAGCCCTATGGCGAAGCGTTCAGGCTGCCCGGCAAAGGGAAAACCGCCGCCGAGTAATACCTTTCTTCACTGCGTTTGCGCAGACGTTTCATTGACCCCCAGGCCCGCGCAAGCGCAGCGCCGCCGGATGATATACATCAGACGCCGTACCCGCGGTTGTGCCGGATGGCGGCATCAATGCCTTATCCGGCCTACGGGTCCTCGCGCAGG
>NZ_JBEAKW010000021.1:0-4861 GCF_040065795.1 Klebsiella sp. JB_Kp004
ACATCAGGGCAACAAAGCCACATACAGAACAAAATGACTTAAGGAATATGACCATGAAATCCATCAAAACTTTTGTTGTAGTTACTGCTCTCTCCATGATGTCTTTCGGTGCCTTTGCTCAGAGCATCAGCGCTACCGCCTCCACCTTGGATCGTGCTGAAGCAAAAATTGCCGCACAGGCCGCTGAACAGGGTGCGTCATACAAAATCACCAGCGCGCAGTTCAATAACCGTGTCCACATGACGGCTGAACTGACCAAATAAGATGGTCGCAGAGGGAGCTGCCGAACAGGTCGCCGGAAGGCGGCCCGTTTCGCCCCTTAACAGGAAAACCCTCTGGCCCCTTCGGGGGCTTTTTTGCGTTCGTCATTTAACATAAAGCCTTAATTGTACGCACCGCTAAAACGGCCTCAGGGCGTTTCTGACGGGAAACCGGTAAAACAGGCAACAAACCACCCGAAAATCCGCCAGAAACGCGCAGGCTCTGTTTTTACGGCATGCATGAGTATGCACGCAAGTGCATAGCGCGAAAATTCACGCCATTCAGCCAGGGTAAGTCCTGTTTCCGGCGTTCTTCCTATCCGAAAACGGTGAACGGGGACGCAATTTATTGCGTGGCCGTGAAGCGTTGCCGGCGCAGCCGGAAAACCGGTTTTCAGCACGATCAGGAATCGGGTTCGTCGACGGCCGGCAATCACGTTATGGCAAGTCGCCGGACGACTCACCACACGATTCACCGGCGATTCGACTCGTGACTTGACTCTAGAGTCGTCCAGGTCAAAAAAACACCAAAATGACGATTCGACTCTAGAGTCAAGTCGTCATAAGTTACTGATAGTCTTAAGTGAGTCGTCGATGACTCTATGACGAGTCGTCGGCAAGTCGTACACGAATCGCCGACGACTTGGATTCACCTTACAGAAAGTAATACTGCGTAATTTAATAACCCACAACTAACTGATATTAATGAGTTATCTTCAAAATTTTAATTTTGCGTGGGGTGTGGGTATTTTTAGTGGTGAGGAGCGTTCAGAGATCTGACGATTTTTGGGAAGGTTCAGGAACTCCCCGAGATGGCCGGAGAGGAAAACTGAAGCATGACGGGGTCAGGATTTTTTCCAGAATTTCCACCATGGCGCCGGGGATTCAGTTAATTTTTCCTGGTGATTTTCAAGAAGGAGCATGGCTTGTTTCAGGCTGTCAATGTGCGAATCCTTGGACAAAAGTAAGGTGTTCAGGTGTTCAATCTCCTGTTTCAGATGACGAATCACCTGTTCACTCTGGTCAGCAGAGGCTGTATCACGCTGTTCAGAGACCTGTCCAGAATGGTGTTCACCCCTCAGTTGTTCAAAGGGACCAAAGACACGTAAAAGCTCTGAAGTATCTACCATTTTCGCATTACGTTCACCGCTACAGGTGGACAGGTCACCTGCTTTAATTAGCCTGTGCAGTGTTGTTCTACTCTTACCCGTCAGTCGGGCAGCCTCACTAATAGACACTCTGGCCATCAGTTACCATCCTGTAATGCATCCAGTCTCGAGGTCAGTGTACGGAAAAGATGCTCCGCATCATCGTGGAGTTTCTCACAAAGGTCAGCCTCAGCATCAAGATCAAGCTCGTTAAGCTTCTCCAGCAGGAGCAGAGACTGATGCTGGATGAATTTAGCCATGTTCAGCGCTGTTTTCTGTTGTTTCGTCATAAGAAGCCTCAGAGCGTCAGTGCTCAATGTAAAACCAGTCTCTTTTCCGCTTCCTCGCTCACTCAGTCGCTACGCTCCGGTCGTTCGGCTGCGGCGAGCGGCAGGAGCATGCATATAAAAGCTCGAGAAGACCGAGCGATCAAGGTAGGGGAAAAGAGGAGGCCGCCACGCGGCCGTTTTTCCATAGGCTCCGCCCCCCTGACAAGCATCACAGAATTTGACGCTCAAATCAGTGGCGGCGAAACCCGACAGGACTATAAAGATACCAGGCGTTTCCCCCTGATGGCTCCCTCGTGCGCTCTCCTGTTCCTGCCATTCGGTTTACCGGTGTCATTCCGCTGTTATGGCCGCGTTTGTCTCATTCCACGCCTGACACTCAGTTCCGGGTAGGCAGTTCGCTCCAAGCTGGACTGTATGCACGAACCCCCCGTTCAGTCCGACCGCTGCGCCTTATCCGGTAACTATCGTCTTGAGTCCAACCCGGTAAGACATGCAAAAGCGCCATTGGCAGCGGCCACTGGTAGACAGGATGTGCGAGAGATGTATTTAGAGTTCTTGAAGTGGTGGCCTAACTGAGGCTACACTGGAAGGACGGATTTGGTGACACGTCTCGCACAAGACTGTTACCACGGTTAAATAATCTGCCAGGATTAAATAACCTTCGAAAAACCACCTGCCAGGGTGGTTTTTTCGTTTCAGGAGAAGATTACGCTGGTGAAGTAAGTCCAGTCAAGAACAGCCACTAAATTGACTTCCCCTATAAATTTTGATATAAAGAACTCAAGAAGTGGCGGTAGGAATGAGCCCCACGTAAAAAAAACAAGCTTCCAAAGAAAGATGTGCGGTAGAGTTCGCCACACGTAAAAAATCCAAGACTCAACGAAAGAAAAGCAAAGCCCTCTCTTACAGAGGGCTTTGCTTTTTTTGTACATTGGTAAAAAGAAAATGCCAATGGATATTAAAGATGAGCAAACAAAATTACATACAGTTAAGGTCTCTTTCCGACCAGTTCTACGCTGACAACAAGGGCCTACAAGAGGCTCTCGACGGCAGTAATGATGGAAAAGTAAGAGGTTACGGGATCGTAGTTATTGATCTCAACGGGTTGATGTTCGGAATTCCCTTGCGAAGCAATTTGAATCATAAATTTGGGTTCATTTCTGAACGTTCAGAGGGGAATAAGAAAGGTTTGGATTACACTAAGGCGCTGTTAATTCAGAAAGAAGAGTATGTATCAAGGGCGTATAAGATACCAACACCAGAGTTCACTCATCTCAATGATAACAAAGAAAAAATACAAAAAGAATTCAAAAAATTCATAGCTAAATACATAGACGCTCACAACAAAAACGATACAAACATCCTGCGAAACTATCGTTACTCTACGCTGAAAAACTATCACAAAGAATTAGGGATAGAGGACTAAAAAGGCGGTCGAAAGACCGCCCTTACCTTCACGCTGCATTCAACTCATCCAACATATGAGTGAACCTCTCATCTATCTCTTTCCACATCTCGTCAGAAAGAGGTTTGTCTTTGTAAGCATGATGTAGAAGACTTAGAACTGCCTGAGAAACACTGCCTTTCTTCTCGATAAGCTTACCAAGATTCTTTCCTTCCTTTTCGAGAGAACGAAAGAAAAGGCTCCTTTCTTGATTAGCAAAGACAAGCTCAGGATCAGCGTAAAGTTGCTCGATATGTTCAGGCTCTATGAAATAGACAGTTTGTACAGTCATTCTTCCTGTTGTTACAGATTTAACAGAGACATTTAGATGACGAATAGGGAAAAAATATTTTTTCTCTAACATCTCAATGATGGCTGGTAAGCGAGTGACTTCAAAGTCAGCTTTGACACTGTTACCAGAACTGGTGAGGTGATGTCCCTCGATCAGCGATGACAAGATCACAACTTGGGAGTCCTGCATCGTGTTGAAAAGCGCAATAGCTTTCAAATGAGATGAGAATTTACTTGCCAGGTTAGCCCTAGCAACTGAAGGTGGTACTGATAATGCTCTCATATCTATAGTCTCATATGTGTTTAAAAACATAACGTTAAGAGACCAAAGCCAATAGCACCGCACCTAACAGAATAGAAAATGTCGTGTTTGCCCCCCTCAAAAGAAACGATTTCTTCTTTATTAGAACGCAAGTTTATGGACATAATGCCGCCCATAACACGCCACCCTTCCAAAGGTAGTGATGTGTTGACCAGAAGGCGGAGTTAGTTGATTGTTTGCCGACGCTCACTAACTCTGCCTTTCCTTTTGGTCTTTCCTATTCATCATCCAGCTTGAAAATGATTACACCTTCACTTAGCTGAGTGAATGAATCATCAGAAAGTAACTTTTTGTTCTCATCCTCATCCTCCGAAAGGCGAGGAAATCCAGGGCGTAAGGTCAACCTAACAGCACATGATGAGTAACCACCGTGCTTGTTTTTTTGCCCAGACACACCAAAGCCACCTTCACTAATTTTCTTAATCATCCACTGATTTTCTTCTTTGTCGTAAAGAATATCGACTCGATCCCCAATGGTGATTCCGGTCTCGTCCATAGCGCTTTTGCTTAAGCGGAAGCCTAACTCTACGGCGCCAGTGCTTTTTTTCGTTTGCGTGGCCGTAACATGCTGCGACTGAATGATCCTTCCAGTCTTCGCTGCCAAATTCGATAGAGATATAAAAGCCATAATGCAATCCGTTTAGACGTCGATCAGTTCTTAATCGATAGTGTACCCAGGGACCCACTCGATCTTCAAGAAATTTCGTATTTTCTCCCAATCGAGATCCAACAAAAAAAACATCAAAAACAGAAAAAACAGAATTTATGCTCGTATCAACACTCGTCAAGGTACGATTCGAGATCGATCTTTATGTTAGTAAAGACTATTTTCACTTTTAGATTTAAAAACACTCAATGCGTAAACATCGAGAAAAACCACTAAATAGCCATGAAACATCCTTCATATCGGGCCTCAGTCGTAGGCATCTAGTCGATGGCCGGTAGATAAGAACCAGAGATCGGAGACGTTCTATCTTTCTTTCTTTTTTTTTGAATGACATCCGCAAATTGTTTCGATTTTAATCAGCTCATGGTCGTCCTATCATTTATCACATCAGGGCAACAAAGCCACATACAGAACAAAATGACTTAAGGAATATGACCAT
>NZ_JBEAKW010000022.1:0-4363 GCF_040065795.1 Klebsiella sp. JB_Kp004
AGCTCAGTCGAAAGACTGAGCTTTTTTGCGTTTTTGTCCTCCGGCGAGGGTGCCGGTACGCCTCCCCGGTGGCGCTGCGCTTACCGGGGCTACGGACCTTGCGGGTTCTGTAGCCCGGACCGGTACACCACATCACCACCGTTAGCGCCCCGCAATATTATTGCCTCTGTAATCAGGCAAGCCTTCCCCCGCCAGATACGGTAAACTAACGCCGATTTTGCATCAGGAAGCCACTATGAACCACTCCCTCAAACCCTGGAATACCTTTGGCATTGAGCGATCCGCCAATACGATAGTACGCGCCGAAACTGAACAACAGTTATTAAGCGCCTGGCAAACCGCTGTCGCGGCTGGCGAACCCACGCTAATCCTTGGGGAAGGCAGTAACGTCCTGTTTCTGAACGACTATGCCGGTACGGTGATCCTCAACCGAATTATGGGGATCGAGGTGAGCGAAACCCCGGATGCCTGGCGCTTGCACGTCGGCGCCGGCGAAAACTGGCATCAACTGGTGCAGTTCACGCTACAGCATGCGATGCCTGGTCTGGAAAATCTGGCATTAATCCCTGGTTGCGCAGGATCTTCGCCTATCCAGAATATTGGCGCTTACGGCGTCGAATTGCAGCGGGTTTGCGAATATGTTGACTGCATCGAGCTGGAAACGGGACGTAAACAACGCCTTTCCGCAGCGGAATGCCGTTTCGGCTATCGCGACAGCATCTTTAAACATGAATATCAGGACCGCTACGCCATCGTCGCGATTGGCCTGGCGTTAGAGAAAGCGTGGCGACCGGTGCTGAGCTACGGTGATTTAACACGTCTCGATCCGCAGACGGTCACCCCGCAGCAGGTATTCGATGCGGTCTGTCATATGCGAATGACTAAATTGCCGGATCCAAAGATTAACGGTAATGCTGGCAGCTTTTTTAAGAACCCGATCGTCAGCGCTCAGGTTGCAGAAGCGCTGCTGGCGCAGTTCCCTCATGCACCGCACTATCCGCAGGCAAACGGCAGCGTCAAGCTGGCCGCTGGCTGGCTAATCGATCAATGTCAGCTCAAAGGACAACGCATCGGCGGCGCGGCCGTGCATCGACAGCAGGCGCTGGTACTGATTAATGAAGATCAAGCGACCAGTGAGGATGTGATAAAGCTTGCCCATTACGTTCGCCAGCAGGTGGGTGCGAAATTCAATGTATGGCTTCAACCCGAGGTGCGCTTCATTGGAACGCATGGTGAAGTCAACGCAGAGGAGAGCATTGCGTGAAAGACCATACTATCCCTTTAACGCTAATTTCTATCCTTGCTGATGGTGAGTTTCACTCAGGTGAACAGCTTGGCGAGCAGTTAGGCATGAGCCGGGCGGCGATTAATAAGCATATCCAGACTTTACGCGACTGGGGCGTTGATGTGTTTACCGTACCGGGCAAGGGTTACAGCCTGCCAGAGCCTATTCATCTTTTGGATGAGAAAAAGATCTCCCAACAGATAGAGCATGGCCGAGTGACTGTCCTTCCGGTAATCGACTCCACTAACCAGTATTTGCTGGACAGACTGGATGAGCTGACGTCCGGCGATGCCTGCGTGGCTGAATATCAGCAGGCAGGGCGGGGTCGACGAGGCAGAAAATGGTTTTCCCCCTTTGGCGCGAATCTCTATCTCTCAATGTACTGGCGTCTGGAGCAGGGCCCGGCAGCGGCTATTGGCCTAAGCCTGGTGATCGGTATTGTGATCGCTGAAGTGCTGCAGCAATTCGGGGCCGAACAGGTTCGCGTGAAATGGCCGAACGATATTTATCTGCAGGATCGTAAGCTGTCAGGGATCCTCGTGGAACTGACGGGAAAAACGGGCGATGCCGCACAAATCGTCAGCGGCGCGGGTATCAACCTTGTGATGCGTCGCGTGGAGTCTGATGTCGTCAATCAGGGTTGGATCAGCCTTCAGGAAGCAGGGGTGGTCATCGATCGTAACCTCCTCGCCGCGCGCCTGATTAAAGAGCTGCGCCTGGGGCTGGAGCTGTTCGAGCAGGAAGGGTTGGCTCCTTATCTGCCGCGCTGGGAAAAACTGGATAACTTTATTCATCGTCCGGTAAAACTGATTATCGGTGATAAAGAAATTTATGGCATTTCCCGCGGTATTGACGCCCAGGGGGCGCTATTGCTGGAGCAGGATGGTGTGATAAAAGCTTGGGTCGGTGGTGAAATATCATTGCGCAGCGCAGAATAAAAAGGGAGCTTCGGCTCCCTTTGCTTTATTTCCGTAAGCGTACCTGATTAACGGAATGATTGGCGCTCTTGGTCATGATCAGGCTGGCGCGCTCGCGGGTTGGAAGGATGTTTTCCTTGAGATTCATTAGGTTAATCTCATTCCATAGCGAAGTGGCAATATCCACCGCTTCTTCCTTCGACAGCTTGGCGTAATTATGGAAATAAGAATCCGGGTCGGTAAATGCTCCTTCCCGGAATTTAAGAAAGCGGTTGATATACCAGCTTTTCAATAATTCTTCCGGAGCATCGACATAAATAGAAAAGTCGACAAAATCCGATACGAATACATGATGCGGATCGTGTGGATAATCCATCCCACTTTGCAGAACATTCAGTCCTTCAAGAATGAGAATATCCGGTTGCGCGACAGTTTTATCGCCGTCGGGAATAACATCATAAATTAGATGGGAATAAACCGGTGCAGTTGCCTGTGGTACTCCTGATTTGAGATCGGAGACAAACTTCACCAGCCGATGCATATCATAAGATTGCGGAAAGCCTTTCTTCTTCATTAACCCACGTTCTTTCAAAACCGAGTTAGGGTGCAAAAATCCGTCAGTGGTAATGAGTTCGACATGGCGATGCTCAGGCCAACGGCTAAGCAAGGCCTGCAGTACACGGGCGGTGGTGCTTTTACCTACCGCAACGCTGCCAGCTATGCTGATTATATAGGGAATTCGCTGACCGTTGGTGCCAAGAAATTGTTCGAGAACCGCCTGACGACGCAGGTTAGAACTAATATAGAAGTTGAGCAAACGCGACAGCGGCAAATAGATCTCAGCAACCTCTTCCAGAGAGAGATCTTCGTTGATGCCTTTTAACCGCGTGATTTCTTCCTCGGTTAACGTCATCGGGACAGAATCACGAAGTGCAGCCCATTGGTGGCGGTTAAATTGTAGGTACGGTGTCATTAACGTCTGCTCTTTTTGGCTCATAAGCATGTTCTTACCATCACCGAATACGTTGAAACGGCGATGCTTCACACGAGTTAATCAGGACAATGGGCAGGAGGGTAACACCAGATTGCCGGGAATAATAAGAAAAAAACTCATTGAATGCTGCTTTCTCGCGCCAGCGTCACAAGAGAGGAATAAGTTTCTTATGCTTTGCAAAGCATGGCCTTTGCTAACAGGATTGTGCTAACGGCCTGTTGCCTTTCAGTCTGCGGTCAGCATACGTTCCGGGTAAACGTGGATGACCGAAACCGCGCCTGCTGTGCTGTTTGCTGGCGATTATTTGCACTCCGTTGTTTGAAATTACACCGTTTTTTCGCGTAAGAGCACAAAATGTGAGCAAGAGAACGTTTTATGCAAATTTTTAGTTGCATGAACTCGCTCCTCTCCCTAGAATGCGCGCTACTTGATGCCGACTTAGCTCAGTAGGTAGAGCAACTGACTTGTAATCAGTAGGTCACCAGTTCGATTCCGGTAGTCGGCACCATAACAATTTGGGTGGGGTTCCCGAGCGGCCAAAGGGAGCAGACTGTAAATCTGCCGTCATCGACTTCGAAGGTTCGAATCCTTCCCCCACCACCACTTTCTGGCGACGCTTTGCGTAGCCGGAGTTGGTTGGGTAAACTAATCAGCTCAATACTACAGAGAGCAGTCTCTTTAGTATTACAGAAAGAACTGGGTAGCCGAGTTTCAGGATGCGGGCATCGTATAATGGCTATTACCTCAGCCTTCCAAGCTGATGATGCGGGTTCGATTCCCGCTGCCCGCTCCAGACGTGCTGATATGGCTCAGTTGGTAGAGCGCACCCTTGGTAAGGGTGAGGTCCCCAGTTCGACTCTGGGTATCAGCACCACTTCTTTTCTCTCCTTCCCTGTTTCTCTTCTGTTATGTTCATTCAACAAGTCGGGCATGTTGCCTGGTTGATGTGGTGATATCACCGATTTATCCGTGTCTTAGAGGGACAATCGATGTCTAAAGAAAAGTTTGAACGTACAAAACCGCACGTTAACGTCGGTACTATCGGCCACGTTGACCATGGTAAAACAACGCTGACCGCTGCCATCACTACCGTACTGGCTAAAACCTACGGCGGTTCCGCTCGCGCATTCGACCAGATCGATAACGCGCCGGAAGAAAAAGCTCGTG
>NZ_JBEAKW010000023.1:0-3313 GCF_040065795.1 Klebsiella sp. JB_Kp004
AACCGCTGACCTCTTGCATGCCATGCAAGCGCTCTCCCAGCTGAGCTATAGCCCCACAGGACCTCTTTACGAACCAAATCCGCTGGGTGCAGAATTTGGTGGAGCTAAGCGGGATCGAACCGCTGACCTCTTGCATGCCATGCAAGCGCTCTCCCAGCTGAGCTATAGCCCCGTAACGTAAAGCGTGTCGTGTTGACGGGCGGCATAATATGAATTCCTCGCTCAGGTGTCAACGGCAAAATTATCCTTCTCGATTCAATCGCTGAAAAAGCAGGCAACCTGCTGAGATTGCGAGCCTTATCGCAGCCAGAAGTTAAACAGGTCACCTTTTCCAGTAAAAGGATGCTATAACATGGACAGCTAATTCCCATACATTTACTCAGGAAATAGTATGCTCAAGGAACGAATGACACCTGAAGAAATCGCCCATCTGACCGGCTACAGCCGGCAAACTATCAATAAGTGGGTGCGGAAAGAAGGCTGGCAGACCTCTCCGCGGCCTGGCGTCCAGGGCGGTAAGGCGCGCCTGGTCCATGTCAATGAGCAAGTCAGGGAGTTTATCCGCAGCGCCCAGCGCGTGGCGGAGACGCCCGGCACCTATTCTCCCCACGACAGCGATCTGGAAACGCTGCTGCTGACCCTCTGTAAAGAACTCACTCCCAGCGAGCAGAAGCAGCTTATGTCGCTGCTGTTGCGCGAGGGGATCACCGGGTTACTGCTTCGGTTAGGGATCCGCGATCGGTAAACCATGATGAAACTAAAAGATAAAATGACGCCCGCAGAGCTTGCCGACTGCCTGGGGCTGGCGAGACAAACGATCAATCGCTGGGTTCGTGAGAAGAAATGGCGCACGGAAACGATACCCGGCGTCAAAGGGGGACGAGCGCGGCTGGTGGTCATCGACCAACCGGTGCGCGAGTTTCTGACGAACATTCCCGCCAGACGCCATCTGTTTAGCGACAATCATCTCGCGGAATCGCCAGGCGCTTACCTGGTCAATGAGGCGGAGGCGATCTGGCGGCAAATCACAGAAACCCTGCAACTGATGACTCCGGCAGAACAGCTACAGCTCCGCGACCTGCTGGCCCGGGAAGGGATTAGCGGTTTTCTTGCCCGCCTCGGCATCGCCAGCCCGGCGTAACAGACAAAAAAAACGGCAGGGGTATCCTGCCGTTATATCATCTACGTCCCCGTCAGGACGCCTGGCCTTCGCGCTCAGCGATAAAAGCCAGCGCTTTATTGATACGCTCTACGCTACGGGACTTGCCGATTGCATGGACGGTAACGTCAAGCGCAGGAGACTGCCCTGCACCGGTAACGGCCACGCGCAGTGGCATACCGACTTTGCCCATGCCCACTTCCAGCTCATCAGCGGTCGCCTGAATCGCGTGGTGGACGTTTTCCGCCGTCCAGTCGCTAATCGCCGCCAGCTTGTCGCGGACGACTTCCAGCGGCTGACGCGCTACCGGACGCAGATGTTTCTTCGCCGCGTCGGCGTCGAATTCAGCGAACTCTTCATAGAAGTAGCGGCAGCTCTGGGCAATCTCTTTCAGCGTTTTGCAACGCTCGCCCAGCAGCTTCACCAACTCGGCCAGCTGCGGACCGTTGCGGGTATCGATATTTTCCTGCTCAATATGCCACTGCAGATGCGTCGCCACATACTCCGCCGGCAGCGTATTGATGTAATGATGGTTCAGCCACAGCAGCTTGTCGGTGTTGAACGCACTCGCGGATTTGCTGACCGCCCCCAGCGAGAAGAACTCGATCATCTCTTCGCGGGTGAAGATCTCCTGATCGCCATGGGACCAGCCCAGACGCACCAGATAGTTCAGCAGCGCTTCCGGCAGGTAGCCATCGTCGCGATACTGCATCACGCTGACCGCCCCGTGGCGTTTGGAGAGTTTCTTGCCATCGTCGCCGTTGATCATCGATACGTGCGCGTATACTGGCACCGGCGCATTCAGCGCTTTAAGGATGTTGATCTGGCGCGGCGTGTTGTTGATATGATCTTCACCACGGATCACGTGGGTGATCGCCATGTCCCAGTCATCCACTACGACGCAGAAGTTGTAGGTCGGGGAACCATCGGTACGGCGAATGATCAGATCGTCCAGCTCCTGGTTGCTGAACTCGATAGGTCCGCGGATCTGATCGTCAAAAATAACCGACCCTTCCTGCGGGTTGGCGAAACGCACCACGCACGGCTCATCGTCGGCATGATGCTCGTGGCTATGGCGGCAGCGTCCATCGTAACGCGGCTTCTCACCGTTCGCCATTTGCTCTTCGCGCAACGCTTCCAGACGCTCTTTTGAGCAATAGCATTTATAAGCGGTACCGGCTTCCAGCATCTCATCGATCACGTTGTTATAACGATCGAAACGTTTAGTCTGGTAATAGGGACCTTCGTCCCATTGCAGATTCAGCCAGTTCATGCCATCCATGATGGCTTCAATTGCTTCCGGGGTGGAGCGTTCGAGATCGGTGTCTTCAATACGCAGTACAAACTCACCGCCGTGGTTACGGGCAAAAAGCCAGGAATAGAGAGCAGTACGCGCACCGCCAACGTGCAGATAGCCGGTTGGGCTTGGCGCGAAGCGAGTTTTGATTTTCATGAATTGGCCTTACGTTTAATAAAGATGCCGATAGCCGGCAATGTCCGGTGGAAATTATGGGTCAATATTCTAACACCGTGGGCTGATTCCTCAATGTTGTTCCCGCCGGAACGTCGCGGTTTGCCGTTTTTGTTTATAAATCATGCTATGACGCCGGTTTTGCGATCGCTTTGTTTAATTTTACGACGAACGAACGAATTCTTTAGAAAAGGCGTTGACTCATTTTCAACTCTCCCTATAATGCGACTCCACACAGCGGGGGTGATTAGCTCAGCTGGGAGAGCACCTCCCTTACAAGGAGGGGGTCGGCGGTTCGATCCCGTCATCACCCACCACTACTTAACGTAGTCTCCGCCGTGTAGAACAGAAAATTGAGAAGTGGGTGATTAGCTCAGCTGGGAGAGCACCTCCCTTACAAGGAGGGGGTCGGCGGTTCGATCCCGTCATCACCCACCACTACTTAACGTAGTCTCCGCCGTGTAGAACAGAAAATTGAGAAGTGGGTGATTAGCTCAGCTGGGAGAGCACCTCCCTTACAAGGAGGGGGTCGGCGGTTCGATCCCGTCATCACCCACCACTTTCTCGCCAGCTGGATTTTCTGTCAAAATGTGAAGTACCGAAGTGGGTGATTAGCTCAGCTGGGAGAGCACCTCCCTTACAAGGAGGGGGTCGGCGGTTCGATCCCGTCATCACCCACCACT
>NZ_JBEAKW010000024.1:0-2858 GCF_040065795.1 Klebsiella sp. JB_Kp004
ATTCGAGATGAGAGCCTGTACGCAAGTACGGGCTCTTTTCTTTTATATTCTCCGCCGGGGGGACGCCCCCCGGGAAAAGCGAATCCCGAAGCTAATCCTCCTCCATTCGTTGATACTCTTCGCTGAGGTAATCCACCAGCGCTCTAACGGAGGGCAGCAGCCCGCGCCGGGAGGCAAATACCGCATGGATCACTTCCCGCCGCGGCTGCCACTCATCCAGTACCACCTCTAACTCCCCTGACGCCAGCTGATCGCGCACCATCAATAAAGGAAGCTGCACCACCCCCACGCCGGCTATTGCCGCCTCGCGCAGCGCCAGCATATCGGTGGTCACCATTCGCGGCGTGAAATACACCTCCGCCCTTGCCCCTTCAGGCCCGGTAAGCTGCCATTTATGCTGATGCTTGTTCGCCCCCAGGCTGAGCCCCGGCCAGTCGCTCAGCTCAGACGGCGCCTGCGGGCGTCCGAGCCGGGAAATCAGCTCCGAACTGGCCACCAGCCGGTGCCCACGGTCCGCCAGCACGCGCATCACCAGGTCGCTGTCCTCGATTGGCCGGGGACGGACGCGGATCGCCACATCAATGCCCTCACCGACCACATCCACCCGGCGGTTGGTCGCCTCAAGATGCAATGTTACCCCGGGATAGCGCGCCATAAATCGCGCCAGCATCGGTCCGATATGGACATGCAGCAAGGTGACCGGACAGGTGATCCTGACGCTGCCGCGCGGCTCGGCGCGCAGCGTGTCGACCGCCTGCTGCGCCGCCTCGGCCTCAATCAGCATCGCTTTGCAATGCTGGTAAAAGGTCTGCCCGACCTCGGTGACCGCGAACTGGCGAGTGGTTCGCTGAATCAAACGCACGCCCAACCGCTCCTCGAGTTGCGCAATACGGCGGCTGAGCTTGGATTTCGGCTGGTCAAGCGCTCGCCCCGCCGCGGCGAAACCGCCATGGTCCACGACCTGGACAAACCAGGCGAAGTCATTGAGATCCTGCATCCTTCCTCCATTGTTCCATTTTTGGAACAGTATAGGTCATTTTTGCTTACTACCGCACACGTCGTCCCGGATATAAGCTTATTCACATCAGATACCGATACACAGGAGAAAGCCATGAAACAGATTACAGGAGTCTACACCGCGCCTGCGCAGCATTGGGTAGGCGACGGCTTCCCGGTTCGTTCGATGTTTTCCTATCAGACGCACGGCCAGCAGTTGAGCCCCTTCTTACTGCTCGACTATGCCGGGCCGTACACCTTCCCGGCAGGCAGCGATAAACGCGGCGTCGGTGAGCATCCGCATCGCGGATTCGAAACCGTCACTATCGTCTACGCCGGTGAAGTAGAGCATCGTGACTCCACCGGACGCGGCGGGGTGATCGGCCCAGGCGACGTGCAATGGATGACGGCCGGCGCCGGGATCCTGCACGAAGAGTTCCACTCGGAGGCCTTCACCCGCAGCGGCGGCGAGCTGAAGATGATCCAGCTGTGGGTCAACCTGCCCGCCAAAGACAAAATGACGGCCCCCGGCTACCAGAGCATTACCGCCGGGACAATCCCCACCGCCGCGCTGGCGAATGGCGCCGGACAGGTTCGGGTTATTGCCGGCCAGTATGACGACGTCAGCGGCCCGGCCCATACCTTCTCACCGCTTAACGTGTGGGATCTGCAGCTGAATCAGGGGCACGACCTCACGCTGCGCCAGCCGGAAGGCTGGAGTACTGCGCTGGTGGTACTGGAAGGGGAAGTGATCATCAACGGTTCCGAACCCGCCCGCGAAGGCCAGCTCGCCGTCCTGAGCCAGGCAGGAGACGCACTGCACCTGGAGGCGACAACCCAGGCAAAAGTTCTGCTGATGGCCGGCGAACCGCTGCAGGAGCCGATTGTGGGCTATGGCCCCTTTGTCATGAATAACAAAACACAGATCGCAGAAGCCGTTCGCGATTTTAACAGCGGCCGCTTTGGCCAAATCTAACTCATTGAGGTGAATACTATGTCTACTCCCGCTAACTTTAACGGTGCTCGTCCGGTGATTGATGTCAACGATACCGCCATGCTGTTGATTGACCACCAGAGCGGCCTGTTCCAGACCGTCGGCGATATGCCGATGCCAGAGCTGCGCGCTCGCGCCGCCGCGCTGGCGAAGATGGCCTCGCTTGCCGGGATCCCGGTGATCACCACCGCTTCCGTGCCGCAGGGGCCGAACGGTCCGCTGATCCCGGAGATTCATGAGAACGCGCCGCATGCGAAATACATCGCCCGTAAAGGCGAGATCAACGCCTGGGATAACCCGGAATTCGTCGCCGCGGTGAAAGCGACCGGTCGCAAAACGCTGATTATCGCCGGGACCATCACCAGCGTCTGCATGGCCTTCCCGGCGATTGCCGCCGTCGCCGACGGTTATAAAGTGTTCGCCGTGATTGACGCTTCCGGCACCTACAGCAAAATGGCGCAGGAGATCACCCTGGCTCGCGTGGTACAGGCCGGCGTAGTGCCGATGGATACCGCCGCCGTCGCCTCTGAGCTGCAGCGTACCTGGAATCGCCCGGACGCCGCAGAATGGGCGGAGGTGTACACCAAAGTCTTCCCGGCCTACCAGCTGCTGATCGAAAGCTATAGCAAAGCGCAGGACGTCGTGAAGAATAACGAACAGCTTGATTCCCAGCGCTAAAACGCCTGCCCCGCTACGTCGCAGCGGGGCGTTGTTCATTGCGTGAGCGGTCGGTAAAGAAAGAAGAAATTATGCTTGACCGTTTAAACGCAACTCCCTATAGTAGCGCCCCGTTGCCCACCCAAGGTGAGCAGCAAGACAATATGGTGAGGTGTCCGAGTGGCTGAAGGAGCACGCCTGGAAAGTGTGT
>NZ_JBEAKW010000025.1:0-1019 GCF_040065795.1 Klebsiella sp. JB_Kp004
GGTTCCGCTCGCGCATTCGACCAGATCGATAACGCGCCGGAAGAAAAAGCTCGTGGTATCACCATCAACACCTCTCACGTTGAATATGACACCCCGACTCGCCACTACGCGCACGTAGACTGCCCGGGCCACGCCGACTATGTTAAAAACATGATCACCGGTGCTGCGCAGATGGACGGCGCGATCCTGGTTGTTGCTGCGACTGACGGCCCGATGCCGCAGACTCGTGAGCACATCCTGCTGGGTCGTCAGGTAGGCGTTCCGTACATCATCGTGTTCCTGAACAAATGCGACATGGTTGATGACGAAGAGCTGCTGGAACTGGTTGAGATGGAAGTTCGTGAACTGCTGTCTCAGTACGATTTCCCGGGCGACGACACTCCGATCGTTCGTGGTTCTGCTCTGAAAGCGCTGGAAGGCGACGCAGAGTGGGAAGCGAAAATCATCGAACTGGCTGGCCACCTGGATACCTATATCCCGGAACCAGAGCGTGCGATTGACAAGCCGTTCCTGCTGCCGATCGAAGACGTATTCTCCATCTCCGGTCGTGGTACCGTTGTTACCGGTCGTGTAGAGCGCGGTATCATCAAAGTGGGTGAAGAAGTTGAAATCGTTGGTATCAAAGAAACCGCGAAAACCACCTGTACTGGCGTTGAAATGTTCCGCAAACTGCTGGACGAAGGCCGTGCTGGTGAGAACGTAGGTGTTCTGCTGCGTGGTATCAAACGTGAAGAAATCGAACGTGGTCAGGTACTGGCTAAGCCGGGCACCATCAACCCGCACACCAAGTTCGAATCTGAAGTGTACATTCTGTCCAAAGACGAAGGCGGCCGTCATACTCCGTTCTTCAAAGGCTACCGTCCGCAGTTCTACTTCCGTACTACTGACGTGACTGGCACCATCGAACTGCCGGAAGGCGTAGAGATGGTAATGCCGGGCGACAACATCAAAATGGTTGTTACCCTGATCCACCCGATCGCGATGGACGATGGTCTGCGTTTCGCAATCCGTGAAGGCGG
>NZ_JBEAKW010000026.1:0-957 GCF_040065795.1 Klebsiella sp. JB_Kp004
CTTGCTACAGAATATAAGTCGCTGACCCATTATACAAAAGGTACGCAGTCACACCCGAAGGTGCTCCCACTGCTTGTACGTACACGGTTTCAGGTTCTTTTTCACTCCCCTCGCCGGGGTTCTTTTCGCCTTTCCCTCACGGTACTGGTTCACTATCGGTCAGTCAGGAGTATTTAGCCTTGGAGGATGGTCCCCCCATATTCAGACAGGATACCACGTGTCCCGCCCTACTCTTCGAGTTCACAACCTGTGCATTTTGGTGTACGGGACTATCACCCTGTACCGTCGGACTTTCCAGACCGTTCCACTAACACACAAGCTGATTCAGACTCTGGGCTGCTCCCCGTTCGCTCGCCGCTACTGGGGGAATCTCGGTTGATTTCTTTTCCTCGGGGTACTTAGATGTTTCAGTTCCCCCGGTTCGCCTCGTTAACCTATGTATTCAGTTAACGATAGTGCAACGAATTGCACTGGGTTTCCCCATTCGGACATCGCCGGCTGTAACGGTTCATATCACCTTACCGACGCTTTTCGCAGATTAGCACGTCCTTCATCGCCTCTGACTGCCAGGGCATCCACCGTGTACGCTTAGTCGCTTAACCTCACAACCCGAAGATGTCTTCAGATTGCGAAAATTTGAGAGACTCGAACACACTTAAACAGTGTGTCGTTTCAATTTTCAGCTTGATCCAGATTTTTAAAGAGCAAATATCTCAAACATCACCCGAAGATGAGTTTTGAGATAGTTCGGCACGCGTCTTTCACTCACGAACCAGCAAGTGGCGTCCCCTAGGGGATTCGAACCCCTGTTACCGCCGTGAAAGGGCGGTGTCCTGGGCCTCTAGACGAAGGGGACACTGAAGTCTCAATCGCAAGACGCCTTGCTTCTCTACTTTCATCAGACAATCTGTGTGAGCACTACAAAGGCAGGTTCTTTAAGGTAAGGAGGTGATCCAA
>NZ_JBEAKW010000029.1:0-621 GCF_040065795.1 Klebsiella sp. JB_Kp004
GTCGCTGCCGCAGCTTCGGTGCATGGTTTAGCCCCGTTACATCTTCCGCGCAGGCCGACTCGACCAGTGAGCTATTACGCTTTCTTTAAATGATGGCTGCTTCTAAGCCAACATCCTGGCTGTCTGTGCCTTCCCACATCGTTTCCCACTTAACCATGACTTTGGGACCTTAGCTGGCGGTCTGGGTTGTTTCCCTCTTCACGACGGACGTTAGCACCCGCCGTGTGTCTCCCGTGATAACATTCTTCGGTATTCGTAGTTTGCATCGGGTTGGTAAGTCGGGATGACCCCCTAGCCGAAACAGTGCTCTACCCCCGAAGATGAGTTCACGAGGCGCTACCTAAATAGCTTTCGGGGAGAACCAGCTATCTCCCGGTTTGATTGGCCTTTCACCCCCAGCCACAAGTCATCCGCTAATTTTTCAACATTAGTCGGTTCGGTCCTCCAGTTAGTGTTACCCAACCTTCAACCTGCCCATGGCTAGATCACCGGGTTTCGGGTCTATACCCTGCAACTTAACGCCCAGTTAAGACTCGGTTTCCCTGCGGCTCCCCTATACGGTTAACCTTGCTACAGAATATAAGTCGCTGACCCATTATACAAAAGGTACGCAGTCACACC
>NZ_JBEAKW010000030.1:0-585 GCF_040065795.1 Klebsiella sp. JB_Kp004
ATCGGGGTTGCGGACAGTGTCTGGTGGGTAGTTTGACTGGGGCGGTCTCCTCCCAAAGCGTAACGGAGGAGCACGAAGGTTAGCTAATCCTGGTCGGACATCAGGAGGTTAGTGCAATGGCATAAGCTAGCTTGACTGCGAGCGTGACGGCGCGAGCAGGTGCGAAAGCAGGTCATAGTGATCCGGTGGTTCTGAATGGAAGGGCCATCGCTCAACGGATAAAAGGTACTCCGGGGATAACAGGCTGATACCGCCCAAGAGTTCATATCGACGGCGGTGTTTGGCACCTCGATGTCGGCTCATCACATCCTGGGGCTGAAGTAGGTCCCAAGGGTATGGCTGTTCGCCATTTAAAGTGGTACGCGAGCTGGGTTTAGAACGTCGTGAGACAGTTCGGTCCCTATCTGCCGTGGGCGCTGGAGAATTGAGGGGGGCTGCTCCTAGTACGAGAGGACCGGAGTGGACGCATCACTGGTGTTCGGGTTGTCATGCCAATGGCACTGCCCGGTAGCTAAATGCGGAAGAGATAAGTGCTGAAAGCATCTAAGCACGAAACTTGCCCCGAGATGAGTTCTCCCTGAGACT
>NZ_JBEAKW010000031.1:0-561 GCF_040065795.1 Klebsiella sp. JB_Kp004
ACAATCTGTGTGAGCACTACAAAGGCAGGTTCTTTAAGGTAAGGAGGTGATCCAACCGCAGGTTCCCCTACGGTTACCTTGTTACGACTTCACCCCAGTCATGAATCACAAAGTGGTAAGCGCCCTCCCGAAGGTTAAGCTACCTACTTCTTTTGCAACCCACTCCCATGGTGTGACGGGCGGTGTGTACAAGGCCCGGGAACGTATTCACCGTAGCATTCTGATCTACGATTACTAGCGATTCCGACTTCATGGAGTCGAGTTGCAGACTCCAATCCGGACTACGACATACTTTATGAGGTCCGCTTGCTCTCGCGAGGTCGCTTCTCTTTGTATATGCCATTGTAGCACGTGTGTAGCCCTGGTCGTAAGGGCCATGATGACTTGACGTCATCCCCACCTTCCTCCAGTTTATCACTGGCAGTCTCCTTTGAGTTCCCGGCCTAACCGCTGGCAACAAAGGATAAGGGTTGCGCTCGTTGCGGGACTTAACCCAACATTTCACAACACGAGCTGACGACAGCCATGCAGCACCTGTCTCACAGTTCCCGAAGGCACCAA
>NZ_JBEAKW010000032.1:0-109289 GCF_040065795.1 Klebsiella sp. JB_Kp004
TTGCTGTGTGGGGTATGCCTCCCCGGTGGCGCTGCGCTTACCGGGGCTACGGATCCTCGGCCACCAGCTGGCCGAGGGGACATCAATGCCGCAAAGTTACCGACGTCAATCGTAGTCTGCTTCAGCCTGCTGCTCATGTATCAAATTCAATAACGGATACGGTTGACCCAGATCGTCCGTTTCAGAGCGACCTGTCACTTTGAAACCCATTCTCCGATAAAACCCGACCGCTTGTTCATTCTGCTCATTTACGTTGGTCGTCAGTGTTGGCGTTAACGACAGCGCATGCGCGATCAGCAATCTCCCCACACCGCAGCCGCGGACATCCGGATCGACGAACAGCGCATCCATATGATCTCCGGTCAACAGCATAAAGGCGATCGGCTGGTCCTCCGTGTTAACCGCCACCCACAGCGGAGCCTCCGGTAAAAAGGCACGTACCAGCTCCTCCAGCTCTCTCCGATACGCTTTTGACAGAAAATCGTGCGTGGCGTCGACTGACCGACACCAGATCGCAATCAGTTTATCCCCTTCATCAGGCCGGGAACGGCGGATGCTAATAACCATATTTTCTCCTTTTCTTCATTCTTATATTCTAACTCAATGCGCGCCGTGAAATTTTCTCACCGTGAACATGCAGACTCGACATTCACCCGTTTCCTGGTTATCTTCAGCTATCTGGATGTCTAAACGTTTATACGTATGCTATGAGGTAATAGAGTTATGCCAATTCGGGTGCAGGACGAGCTACCAGCCGTCAATTTCTTGCGCAATGAAAACGTCTTTGTGATGACGACAACGCGTGCAACAACTCAGGAAATCCGCCCCCTGAAGGTGTTAATCCTCAACCTGATGCCGAAGAAAATCGAGACGGAGAATCAGTTCCTGCGTCTGCTGTCAAACTCTCCGCTGCAGGTGGACATCCAGTTATTACGTATCGATGCGCGTGAGTCACGTAATACGCCGGCGGAGCATCTGAATAACTTTTACTGCAATTTCGATGAGATCTGCGATCAGAACTTCGACGGCCTGATCGTCACCGGCGCTCCCTTAGGCCTGGTTGAATTTAATGATGTCGCTTACTGGCCGCAGATCAAACAGGTGCTGGAGTGGGCCAAGGATCACGTCACTTCGACGCTGTTCGTCTGTTGGGCGGTTCAGGCCGCGCTGAATATTCTGTACGGCATTCCCAAGCAGACCCGCGCCGAAAAGATTTCTGGCGTTTATGAACACCATATTCTTCATCCACACGCTTTACTGACCCGCGGTTTCGACGACTCTTTCCTGGCCCCACACTCACGCTATGCTGACTTTCCTGCAGGGCTTATCCGGGATTATACCGATCTCGAGATCCTCGCGGAGACGGAAGAGGGCGATGCGTATCTGTTCGCCAGTAAAGATAAGCGTATAGCCTTTGTCACCGGCCACCCCGAGTACGATGCCAATACCCTGGCAAGTGAATATTTCCGCGATGTGGAAGCCGGTTTGAACCCTGAGATTCCCCACAACTATTTTCCGCAAAACGACCCGCAGAACAAACCGCGCGCCACCTGGCGGAGCCACGGTAATCTGCTGTTCGCTAACTGGCTGAACTATTACGTCTACCAGATTACACCATACGATCTGCGTCATATGAATCCAACGCTGGAGTAATACTCCGCACGAAACGATCCTAAAGCGTTTCAGCACTTTGCCCCTGGCACCTTCGGGTGCCTTTTTTATTTCCGAAATTCACCTCATGGCTGATGATAACTTTAATTTCATTGTTATCAATATGTTAATCTCATTTTAAAATTAAAATGGAAATTGTTTTTGATTTTGAAAATTAATTGAGTAGTCTTAATTGTGCTGAGCGAAAACTGCACAACGATCTTTCGCTCGCTTCCAGCGGATCAACCAAGAGGAGCAGCACAATGACGCAGCAGGCGACAATCACCGATGAACTGGCCTTTAGTCAGCCCTATGGCGAGCAGGAGAAGCAGATCTTAACGCCTGAGGCGGTAGAATTCCTGACGGAACTGGTGAGCCGCTTTACGCCGGCGCGCAATAAACTGCTGGCCGCGCGTCTGCAGCAGCAGCAGGCCATTGACGATGGGCAGCTGCCGGATTTTATTTCGGAAACTGCTTCCATTAGAAATGGCGACTGGACCATTCGCGGTATCCCGGCGGATTTGCAGGATCGCCGCGTTGAAATCACCGGCCCCGTCGAGCGCAAGATGGTCATTAACGCGCTGAATGCTAACGTAAAAGTCTTTATGGCGGACTTTGAGGATTCGCTGGCGCCGGACTGGCGTAAAGTCATTGATGGCCAAATCAACCTACGCGATGCCGTGAACGGGACCATCAGCTACACCAATGAGGCTGGCAAAATCTACCAACTGCAGCCCAATCCCGCTGTGCTGGTATGCCGTGTGCGCGGCCTGCACCTGCCGGAAAAGCATGTGACCTGGCGTAATGAGGCCATTCCCGGCAGTCTTTTCGATTTTGCGCTCTATTTCTTTCATAACTACCAGGCGCTGCTGGCGAAAGGAAGTGGTCCCTACTTCTATCTGCCAAAAACCCAGGCCTGGCAGGAGGCGGCATGGTGGAACGATGTCTTCAGCTTTACTGAAGATCGCTTTGACCTGCCGCGCGGCACCATCAAGGCCACGCTGCTAATTGAAACACTGCCGGCGGTGTTCCAGATGGATGAGATCCTGCATGCGCTGCGCGACCATATCGTCGGCCTGAACTGCGGCCGCTGGGACTATATCTTCAGCTATATCAAGACGCTGAAAAACCATCCTGACCGCGTACTGCCGGACCGCCAGGTGGTGACGATGGATAAACCCTTCCTCAGCGCCTACTCACGGCTGTTGATTAAGACCTGCCACAAACGCGGGGCGTTTGCGATGGGTGGAATGGCGGCCTTTATCCCGAGTAAAGAGGCCGAGCGTAACCGTCAGGTGCTGAATAAAGTCACCGCCGACAAAGAGCTGGAGGCGAACAACGGTCACGATGGCACCTGGATCGCCCATCCTGGGCTGGCGGATACCGCCATGGCGGTGTTTAACCGCGTGCTCGGCGACAAGCCGAATCAGCTCTCGGTGACCCGTAGCGAGGACGCGCCAATTACTGCCGAACAGCTGCTGGCCCCCTGCGAGGGCGAGCGCACGGAAGCCGGGATGCGCGCCAACATCCGCGTGGCGGTGCAGTATATCGAAGCCTGGATCTCCGGCAACGGCTGTGTACCGATTTATGGCCTGATGGAAGACGCCGCGACGGCCGAGATCTCGCGCACCTCTATCTGGCAGTGGATCCATCATCAGAAAACCCTGAACGACGGCACGCCGGTCACGAAAGCGCTGTTCCGCCAGTGGCTGGCGGAAGAGCTGATGGTCATTCAGGAGGAGCTGGGGGAGCACCGCTTCAGCCATGGCCGCTTTGACGATGCGGCGCGGCTGATGGAGCAGATCACCACCTCCGACGAACTGATTGATTTTCTGACATTACCGGGCTACCGCCTGCTGGCCTAATCGCCAGATGGTGTTGTTCGCCATTTAGTCCTTCACCAATGACGCCTGGGGAGCCAGGAAATAATATGGAGCATCTGCACATGAAAACCCGTACCCAACAAATCGAAGAATTAAACAAAGAGTGGACGAACCCGCGCTGGGAAGGGATTACCCGCCCGTACAGCGCGGAAGAGGTGGTGAAATTACGCGGCTCGGTGAACCCGGAATGCACGCTGGCGCAGCTTGGCGCAGCGAAAATGTGGCGTCTGCTGCACGGTGAGGCGAAGAAAGGGTACATCAACAGCCTTGGCGCGCTGACCGGCGGCCAGGCCTTGCAGCAGGCGAAGGCCGGCATCGAAGCCATTTATCTCTCCGGCTGGCAGGTGGCGGCGGATGCTAACCTGGCGTCCAGCATGTACCCGGATCAGTCGCTGTACCCGGCCAACTCGGTACCGGCGGTGGTGGATCGGATCAACAATACCTTCCGCCGCGCCGATCAGATCCAGTGGTCAGCCGGGATTGAGCCGAACGATCCGCGCTTTATCGACTACTTCCTGCCGATTGTGGCGGATGCGGAGGCCGGTTTCGGCGGCGTCCTGAACGCCTTTGAGCTGATGAAATCGATGATTGAAGCCGGTGCAGCGGCTGTTCACTTCGAAGATCAGCTGGCGTCGGTGAAGAAGTGCGGTCATATGGGCGGTAAAGTGCTGGTTCCAACCCAGGAGGCGATACAGAAACTGGTGGCGGCGCGTCTGGCTGCCGACGTGATGGGGGTCCCGACGCTGGTGATCGCCCGTACCGATGCTGACGCTGCTGATTTAATTACCTCAGACTGCGATCCGTACGATCGTGAGTTTATTACCGGAGATCGCACCAGCGAAGGGTTCTTCCGCACCCATGCCGGGATCGAGCAGGCGATCAGCCGCGGGCTGGCTTACGCGCCGTATGCGGACCTGGTGTGGTGTGAAACGTCGAAACCGGATCTCGAGCAGGCGCGTCGCTTTGCCGAAGCCATTCATGCGCGTTTCCCGGGCAAACTGCTGGCCTATAACTGCTCGCCGTCGTTTAACTGGAAGAAAAATCTCGATGATAAAACCATCGCCAGCTTCCAGCAGCAGCTGTCGGACATGGGGTACAAATACCAGTTTATTACTCTCGCCGGGATCCACAGCATGTGGTTCAACATGTTCGACCTCGCCCATGCCTACGCTCAGGGTGAGGGGATGCGCCACTATGTTGAAAAAGTGCAGCAGCCGGAATTCGCCGCCGGGCCGGAAGGCTATACCTTCGTCTCGCATCAGCAGGAGGTGGGCACCGGCTACTTCGACAAGGTCACTACCATTATCCAGGGCGGCGCCTCGTCGGTGACGGCGCTGACCGGCTCGACCGAAGAAGATCAGTTTTGAGCCATGCCCGGTGGCACGACGCTCACCGGGCCTGTGAAGGGATCCAGACCGGATAAGCGAGCGCGCCATCCGGCCTGACGTGGTACCGGATGGGGGAGTTCGATGACGCGTGGTCTGGAATTACTGATTGCCCAAACGATATTGCAGGGATTTGACGCTCAGTATGGGCGTTTTCTCGAAGTGACTTCCGGCGCGCAGCAGCGCTTTGAACAGGCCGACTGGCATGCGGTGCAGCAGGCGATGAAACAGCGGATCCATCTCTATGACCACCATGTGGGTCTGGTGGTGGAGCAGCTGCGCTGCATCACGGAGGGAAAAAGCACGGATGCCGACTTTTTGCTGCGGGTGAAAGCCCACTACACCCGTTTGCTGCCGGATTACCCTCGTTTTGAAATTGCCGAGAGCTTTTTCAATTCGGTCTACTGCCGCCTGTTTGACCACCGCTCGCTGACCCCCGAGCGGCTCTTTATTTTCAGCTCGCAGCCCGAGCGTCCTTTTCGCACCCTTCCGCGCCCGCTGGCGAAAGATTTCTATCCAGAGCGCGGCTGGTCGCACCTGCTGGGTAAAGTGCTGTCCGATCTGCCGCTGCGGCTGCCGTGGCAAAATAAAGCGCGGGATATCGGCTATATCATTGCCAGTCTGCAGGAGGCGCTGGGGGAGGAGCCGCTCGCCACCTGTCATCTACAGGTCGCCAATGAGCTGTTCTATCGCAACAAAGCCGCCTGGCTGGTGGGCAAACTGGTGATGCCGATGACCACGCTGCCCTTCTTGCTGCCGATCCATCGCAGCGACGAGGGCGAGCTGTTTGTCGATACCTGCCTGACCACCCATGCCGAAGCGAGCATCGTTTTTGGCTTCGCGCGTTCCTATTTTATGGTTTATGCGCCCCTGCCCGGCGCTCTGGTGGAATGGCTGCGCGAGATCCTGCCGGGTAAAACCACGGCCGAGCTGTATATGGCGATTGGCTGCCAGAAGCACGCCAAAACCGAAAGCTATCGCGAATATCTGCACTACATCGCTCGCTGCGATGAGCAGTTTATCGAGGCGCCGGGCATTCGCGGGATGGTGATGCTGGTGTTTACCCTGCCGGGGTTTGACCGGGTGTTCAAGGTGATCAAAGACCGCTTCGCGCCGCAGAAGGAGATGACCGCCGCCCACGTGCGCGCCTGCTATCAGCTGGTAAAGGAGCATGACCGCGTCGGGCGGATGGCGGACACGCAGGAGTTTGAAAACTTCGTGCTGGAGAAACGACAAATCGCGCCAGCGCTGCTGGCGCTGCTGCAGGCGGAAGCGGGGAACAAACTGACCGACCTCGGCGACCGGATTGTCATCAGTCATCTGTATATTGAACGGCGAATGGTGCCGCTCAACCTGTGGCTGGAGCAGGTTAACGGCCAGGCGCTGCGCGATGCGGTAGAAGAGTATGGGAATGCTATCCGCCAGCTGGCCGCCGCCAACATCTTTCCCGGCGATATGCTGTTTAAAAACTTCGGCGTCACCCGCCACGGCCGGGTGGTGTTCTACGACTATGATGAAATCTGCTATATGACGGAGGTGAATTTCCGCCAGATCCCGCCGCCGCGCTATCCCGAGGATGAGCTGGCCAGCGAGCCGTGGTACAGCGTCTCGCCGGGGGATGTGTTTCCGGAGGAGTTCCGCCACTGGCTGTGCGCTGACCCGCGCATTGGGCCGCTGTTTGAGGAGATGCATGCCGACCTGCTGCGTGCCGACTACTGGCGCGAACTGCAGACGCGGATTAAAAACGGTCATGTGGAAGATGTCTATGCTTACCGGCGTAAGCAGCGTTTTAGCGTGCGCTATGGCGCCGACAGTAGGCCGGATGAGGCGTTTACGCCGCCATCCGGCAAGGTGCGCCGATCTGCCTGATGGCGCTACGCTTATCAGGCCTACTTAAAATGCCCCTGCGGGGCATTTTTTTATTTAACCCCGCCGTATGCCAGCGTCACTTCCTTCGCCGCTTTGATCACCAGCGCGCCCAGCTCGGTCACCCGATCATCGGTCATGCGTGAGATGGGACCGGAGATGGAGATTGCCGCGAACGGTTCGCGGTGTTCATCATAAATGCAGGCGGCGACGCAGCGCAGGCCGAGCGCGTGCTCCTCGTCATCGAACGAGTAGCCCCGCTTGCGGGTCTGCGCTAAATCTTCCTTCAGATGCAGCGGCGAGACCAGCGTGGCATGCGTATAGGCATGCAGCCCTTTACGGTGCAGCAGGCTGGTCACCTGCTCTTCGCTCAGCTGCGAGAGGAACGCCTTCCCGGCGCCGGAGGCGTGCATCGGCAGTTTTCCGCCGATTGGCGCCGACATACGCATCAGCTGGGTGCACTGCACCTGGTCGATAATGATCGCCTGGTGGTCGCTCTGGTCAAGCACCGCCAGATTCACCGTTTCACCGGAATCCTCCATCAGCTGGCGCAGGATCGGGTGGACAATCGCCAGCAGATTGCGGCTTTGCAGAAAGCTGCTGCCGACCACGAAGGCATGCGCGCCGACGGCCCAGTGGCCCAGCTCGCCGACCTGGCGAACGAAACCCAGCTGCTGCATGGTGGTCAGCAGGCGGTGAGTGGTTGAGTTGGGCAGACCCGCCTGCTGCGCCAGCTCGGTCAGCGCGACGCTGCTGTGGGACTCGGCAATCCATTCGAGCAATTTCAGGCCGCGGGTCAGCGACTGAACCTGACCGCCAGCCTGTTGGGCGGTGGCAGCCGCGGGTTTTCTGCCGCGTTTTGCGGGAACGGGGGTAGTGGCCATCGCGGACTCCTTTTTCTGTATCGTGGAAATGATTTTCGTTTTATTTGGCGATAATGCAATCACAACCGGACTCATCGGAGGAGTGAAGCTGAACATGTCTCATATTGCCCGTTGTTGTCTTTTCCGCTCCGGTGGTTTATGCCAGTATGGTTTGTTGGCTATTTGGCCTGTGTTGAGCGTTGTCGGGAGCAAGTGTGAGCAGCAAAGTTGAGCAACTGCATCAGCAGTTAAAAGAACGTATTCTGGTTCTGGATGGGGGCATGGGCACCATGATCCAGGGCTACCGTCTGAGTGAGCAGGACTTTCGCGGTGAGCGCTTTGCTGACTGGCCGTGCGACCTGAAAGGCAACAACGACCTGCTGGTGCTCAGCAAGCCCGAGGTGATCCGCGAGATCCACGACGCCTACTTCGAGGCCGGCGCGGATATCATTGAGACCAACACCTTTAACTCGACGACCATTGCGATGGCGGATTACCAGATGGAATCCCTGTCGGCAGAGATCAACTTTGCGGCGGCGAAGCTGGCCCGCGCCAGCGCCGACGCCTGGACGGCCCGCACGCCGGAAAAACCGCGCTACGTCGCGGGCGTGCTTGGCCCAACCAACCGCACCGCCTCTATTTCGCCTGATGTGAACGATCCGGCGTTCCGCAATATTACCTTTGACCAGCTGGTGGCTGCCTATCGCGAATCCACCCGGGCGCTGGTGGAAGGCGGCGTGGATCTGATCCTGATTGAAACGGTATTTGACACCCTGAACGCCAAAGCGGCCATCTATGCGGTGAAAGAGGAGCTGGAGGCGCTGGGCGTTGACCTGCCGCTGATGATCTCCGGGACCATTACCGATGCCTCCGGCCGCACGCTGTCCGGGCAGACCACCGAAGCTTTCTATAACTCGCTGCGTCACGCCGAAGCCTTATCGTTTGGTCTGAACTGCGCCCTCGGGCCGGACGAACTGCGCCAGTACGTCCAGGAGCTGTCGCGTATCGCTGAGTGCTACGTTACCGCGCACCCGAACGCTGGCCTGCCCAATGCCTTCGGCGAATACGATCTGGATGCCGATACCATGGCGGCGCAGATCCGCGAATGGGCGGAAGCCGGTTTCCTCAATATCGTCGGCGGCTGCTGCGGCACCACGCCGGAACATATCGCCGCCATGAGCCGCGCGGTGGCCGGCCTGCCGCCGCGCCAGCTGCCGGAGATCCCCGTCGCCTGCCGTCTTTCCGGCCTGGAGCCGCTGAATATCGGCGATGACAGCCTGTTCGTTAACGTCGGCGAACGTACCAACGTTACCGGCTCGGCGAAATTTAAACGCTTAATCAAAGAAGAGAAGTACAGCGAAGCGCTGGACGTGGCGCGTCAGCAGGTGGAAAGCGGCGCGCAGATCATCGATATCAACATGGACGAGGGGATGCTCGACGCCGAAGCGGCGATGACGCGCTTCCTCAACCTGATTGCCGGCGAGCCGGACATTGCCCGCGTGCCGATCATGATCGACTCCTCCAAGTGGGAAGTCATTGAAAAGGGCCTGAAATGCATTCAGGGCAAAGGCATCGTTAACTCGATTTCGATGAAAGAGGGCGTTGAGCCGTTCATCCAGCATGCGAAAAAGGTGCGCCGCTACGGCGCCGCGGTGGTGGTGATGGCCTTTGACGAAGTGGGTCAGGCCGATACCCGCGAACGTAAAATTGAGATTTGCCGTCGCGCCTACAAAATCCTCACCGAAGAGGTCGGCTTCCCGCCAGAAGATATTATCTTTGACCCGAATATCTTCGCGGTGGCGACCGGTATCGAAGAACACAATAACTATGCCCAGGACTTTATCGGCGCCTGCGAAGACATCAAACGCGAGCTGCCGCACGCGCTGATCTCCGGCGGCGTCTCCAACGTCTCCTTCTCTTTCCGCGGCAATGACCCGGTACGTGAGGCGATCCACGCGGTATTCCTCTACTACGCGATCCGTAACGGCATGGATATGGGCATCGTCAACGCCGGCCAGCTGGCGATTTACGACGATCTTCCCGCCGAGTTGCGTGACGCGGTGGAGGACGTGATTCTCAACCGCCGCGATGACAGCACCGAAAGATTGCTCGAGCTGGCGGAAAAATATCGCGGCAGTAAAGTTGACGACGGCGCAAATGCCCAGCAGGCGGAATGGCGCAGCTGGGAGGTGAAAAAACGCCTCGAATATTCGCTGGTGAAGGGCATTACCGAATTTATTGAACAGGACACCGAAGAAGCGCGTCAGCAGGCCGCTCGCCCGATTGAGGTGATCGAAGGGCCGCTGATGGACGGCATGAACGTGGTCGGCGATCTGTTCGGCGAAGGCAAAATGTTCCTGCCGCAGGTGGTGAAATCCGCCCGAGTCATGAAACAGGCGGTGGCCTACCTGGAGCCGTTTATTGAAGCCAGTAAAGAGCAGGGCTCCAGTAACGGCAAAATGGTGATTGCCACGGTAAAAGGCGACGTTCATGACATCGGCAAAAACATCGTCGGCGTGGTGCTGCAGTGCAATAACTACGAAATTATCGATCTTGGCGTGATGGTCCCGGCGGATAAAATTCTCAAAACCGCCAAAGAGGTGAACGCGGATCTCATCGGCCTTTCCGGGTTGATTACCCCGTCGCTCGACGAAATGGTTAACGTGGCGAAAGAGATGGAGCGCCAGGGCTTTACCATCCCGCTGCTGATCGGTGGCGCGACCACCTCTAAAGCGCATACGGCGGTGAAAATCGAGCAGAACTACAGCGGCCCGACCGTTTACGTACAGAACGCTTCGCGCACCGTCGGGGTGGTGGCTGCGCTGCTCTCGGACACGCAGCGCGATGAGTTTGTCGCCCGTACGCGCAAAGAGTATGAAACCGTGCGTATCCAGCATGGGCGTAAAAAACCGCGCACCCCGCCGGTGACCCTGGCCGCCGCACGGGAAAACGATCTGGCCTTTGACTGGGAGAGCTACACTCCGCCGGTGGCCCATCGCCTGGGGATTCAGGAGGTGGAAGCCAGTATCGAGACGCTACGCAACTACATCGACTGGACGCCGTTCTTTATGACCTGGTCGCTGGCGGGCAAATATCCGCGCATTCTGGAAGATGACGTGGTAGGGGAAGAGGCGCAGCGCCTGTTCAAAGACGCTAACGAGCTGCTGGATAAGCTGAGCGCAGAGAAAACCCTCAACCCGCGCGGCGTGGTGGGCCTGTTCCCGGCCAACCGCGTGGGCGACGATATTGAAATCTATCGCGATGAAACCCGCACCCACGTGCTGACGGTGAGCCATCACCTGCGCCAGCAGACGGAGAAGGTCGGCTTCGCCAACTACTGCCTCGCCGACTTTGTGGCGCCGAAGCTGAGCGGCAAAGCGGACTATATCGGCGCCTTCGCCGTCACCGGCGGCCTGGAAGAGGACGCGCTGGCGGAAGCCTATGAAGCGCAGCATGATGACTATAACAAGATCATGATCAAGGCCATCGCCGATCGTCTGGCAGAAGCCTTCGCCGAGTATCTGCACGAGAAAGTGCGCAAGGTCTACTGGGGGTATGCGGCCAATGAGAACCTCAGCAATGAGGAGCTTATTCGCGAGAATTACCAGGGGATCCGTCCGGCGCCGGGGTATCCGGCCTGTCCGGAGCACACCGAAAAAGGCACCATCTGGCAGCTGCTGGACGTCGAAGCCCATACCGGCATGAAGCTCACCGAATCGTTCGCCATGTGGCCGGGGGCATCGGTTTCCGGCTGGTACTTCAGCCATCCTGACAGCAAATACTTCGCCGTGGCGCAGATCCAGCGCGACCAGGTCGAAGACTACGCGCTGCGTAAAGGGATGACCCCGGCGGAAGTCGAGCGCTGGTTAGCCCCTAATCTGGGCTATGATGCGGACTAGTCGTCATCTTTCCTTACAACAAACAAGGCGCTCTGTGAGCGCCTTGTCTCTTTATTGAGGTTAACCCCTTATACTGAGATAGGTTCCAGAACGTCGGAACACCTATAACGATAAGGAGAAGCTGATTCCGTGTTAACTCTGCTACACCTGTTGTCCGCGGTCGCTCTGCTGGTGTGGGGCACGCATATCGTGCGTACCGGGGTGATGCGCGTCTATGGCGCTCGCCTGCGTACCGTTCTCAGTAGCAGCGTAGAGAAAAAGCCGCTCGCCTTCTGCGCGGGTCTTGGCGTGACTGCGCTGGTGCAAAGCAGCAATGCCACCACCATGCTGGTGACCTCGTTTGTCGCCCAGGATTTAGTGGGCCTCACGCCGGCGCTGGTGATGGTGCTGGGGGCCGACGTCGGGACGGCGCTGATGGCGAGGGTGCTGACCTTCGACCTGTCGTGGCTGTCGCCGTTGTTGATATTTATCGGGGTGATTTTCTTCCTCGGCCGTAAGCAGACCCGCGCCGGGCAGCTGGGGCGAGTGGGGATTGGCCTTGGGCTGATCCTGTTGGCCCTGGAGCTGATTGTGCAGGCCGTCCACCCCATTACCCAGGCCAACGGCGTGCAGGTGATTTTTGCCTCGCTGACCGGGGATATTATGCTGGATGCCTTGATTGGCGCCGTATTCGCGATCATCAGCTACTCCAGCCTGGCGGCGGTGCTGCTGACCGCGACGCTGACCGCGGCAGGAGCGATCTCTTTCCCGGTGGCGCTGTGCCTGGTGATTGGCGCAAACCTGGGATCGGGGCTGTTGGCGATGCTCAACAACAGCGCGGCGAACGCGGCGGCGCGCCGGGTGGCGCTGGGCAGCCTGCTGTTTAAGCTGGTGGGGAGCCTGATCATTCTGCCGTTCGTCCATCCGCTGGCGGCGGCGATGCACAAGCTGCCGTTGGCCGAGTCCGAGCTGGTTATCTACTTCCACGTTTTTTACAACCTGCTGCGCTGCATCGCGATGGTGCCTTTTGCCGGGCCGATGGCGAAGCTGTGCCAGCGCATGATCCGCGATGAACCCGAGCTGGATAACCATCTCAAACCCAAGCATCTCGACCCGTCGGCGCTGGACACCCCGGCGCTGGCGCTGGCCAATGCCGCGCGCGAGACGCTGCGCATTGGTGACGCGATGGAGCAAATGCTGGAGAGCCTGCATAAGGTGATGCATGGCGAACCGCGTCAGGAGAAAGAGCTACGCCGCATGGCGGACGATATCAACGTACTCTACACCGCCATTAAGCTCTATCTGGCGCGAATGCCAAAGGATGAGCTGGCGGAAGAGGAGTCCCGGCGTTGGGCGGAAATTATTGAGATGTCGTTAAACCTCGAACAGGCCTCCGATATCGTCGAGCGGATGGGCAGCGAGATCGCTGATAAATCGCTGGCGGCGCGGCGCGCCTTCTCGGTGGAAGGGTTAAAGGAGCTGGACGCCCTGTACGATCTGTTGCTCAGCAACCTGCAGCTGGCGATGTCGGTCTTCTTCTCCAGCGATGTGCCCAGCGCCCGTCGCCTGCGGCGCAGTAAACACCGGTTCCGCATTCTTAACCGCCGCTACTCGCATGCGCACGTTGACCGTCTGCATCAGCAGAACGTGCAGAGTATCGAAACCAGTACGTTGCACCTGGCGCTGCTGGGGGATATGAAGCGCCTGAACAGCCTGTTCTGCTCGGTGGCTTACAGCGTGATGGAGCAACCGGATGAAGACGACGAACGGGATGACTATTGAGACCTTCCCCGGCGGCGCTGCGCTAACCGGGGTTATGCGTTTGGACGTTCCGTTGAGGCAGCCCGGATAAGGCGCAACGCGCCGCTATCCGGGAAACGTTAGCCATACCAGCTCAGAAGCGGTGGCCTGCAGGCAGGGTTACCGCTGCTTCCCCCGCTTTGAACAACAGCGTCGGGTTCGGGCCGCCAAGGGTCGCGTGACCATCGGTGACCTGGATCCAGTTTCCTTCCGGTAAACCAATCACCGTTAATTCCGGCGCCACGACCAGCAGTTCGCGGATACGCTGTTCGCGGGTTTCACCCTGATGCCCGGTCGGCAACGCGTTGGTGAAGTGCGGGTTAATCTGGAGCGGGAACAGCCCCAGCGCATCAAATCCCTGGGGATCGACAATCGGCATATCGTTGGTGGTGCGAATGGTCGGGCAGGCGAGGTTTGAACCTGCGCTCCAG
This sequence comes from Klebsiella sp. JB_Kp004, assembly GCF_040065795.1. Lineage (NCBI taxonomy): Bacteria > Pseudomonadati > Pseudomonadota > Gammaproteobacteria > Enterobacterales > Enterobacteriaceae > Klebsiella > Klebsiella sp. JB_Kp004. The sequence goes on from NZ_JBEAKW010000032.1 coordinate 13,757, forward strand.
CCGATATACAACGCCCCGCGTTTGACGACATCGACAATCGGCGCCAGCAGCCCGCGGCTGCGGCACTCTTTCAACAGCTGGAAGGTGTTCCCGCCGCCGACGATCACCATCTCGGCGCTTTCAATGGCGGCAATAGGGTCGGCGACGCTGTGGATACCGGTTACGCTGACCGCCATCGGCGCCATAACCGCAGCCACTTTGGCCGTGTAATCATCCCAGGTTTGCGTCACGCCAGCGAAGGGGATGAATACCGCCGTCCGGCGGCCTTTGACCTGACCGGCAATCAGCGGCAGGGCGTGTTCCAGCCAGGCTTTCCCCGGCAGCGTGGAGTTACTGAGTAGTAGCAGTTCCATCTTTTCTTCCTGTTTTAAACCTATTATTGAAGCAGAAATTCTAGCATCGCCCCGATACCGGCGCGCTGATATGGCGCATGATGTGGGTAAGCGGAATGCTGTTCATGAGCCCGACGAAGCCGTTGAATAATGAATAACGCAATCCAGGTTTTTTCTCGCCCGCAAGGTAGGGTATATTTCGCTTTTACAGGAGAATCTATGCTGCCCGACTCATCAACCCGATTAAACAAATACATCAGTGAAAGCGGCATCTGCTCGCGTCGCGAAGCGGACCGCTTTATTGAACAAGGCAACGTCTTTATCAATGGCAAGCGCGCCACGATTGGCGATCAGGTGAAGCCTGGCGACCTGGTCAAAGTTAACGGACGGTTGATTGAGCCGCGCGAAGCGGATGATCTGGTGCTGATTGCGCTGAATAAGCCGGTCGGCATTGTGAGCACCACGGAGGACGGCGAGCGCGACAACATTGTCGATTTCGTCAACCACAGCAAGCGTATCTTCCCTATCGGCCGTCTGGATAAAGACTCCCAGGGGCTGATCTTCCTCACCAATCACGGCGACCTGGTGAATAAGATCCTGCGCGCCGGCAACGACCATGAAAAAGAGTATCTGGTTACGGTCGATAAGCCGGTGACCGATGAGTTCATTCGCGGCATGGGCGCGGGGGTACCGATTCTCGGGACCGTGACCAAAAAATGTAAGGTAAAGAAAGAAGCGCCGTTCGTTTTCCGCATCACTCTGGTGCAGGGGCTGAATCGCCAGATCCGTCGCATGTGCGAGCACTTTGGCTATGAAGTGACGAAGCTTGAGCGTACGCGGATTATGAACGTCAGCCTGACGGGGATCCCGCTGGGTGAGTGGCGCGATCTGACCGATGACGAGCTGATCGATCTGTTCAAGCTGATTGAAAACTCTTCTTCCGAAGCGAAGCCGAAAGCTAAGCCGAAGGCCAAAGCGGCGACCCCCGGCATCAAGCGCCCGGTGGTGAAGATGGAAAATAGCAACGATAAGGGCCGCCCGGCTGGCAACGGCAAACGTTTCACCCAGCCGGGACGTAAAAAGAAAGGGCGTTAACGCCTGCCGCGGGTCGGCGTATTCGCCGACCAGGAAAAGGTCGCTTCCTTATCCGTCTTATAAGCCTGCTGTTTTTTCACCTGGCGGGCTTTCTTCGCTTCCGCTTCACGCTGGGCCATCAGCTTATCGATATATTCCTTTTTCACGCTGTTCGTTTCCGCATTGCTCAGCGGGCGGCCGTGCGCAATGCGCGCGCGGTCAAGCAGCGTTTTCAATTCGCGCTGTTCGCGCTCGGTCATCTCTTTTTGTGTAATACGGGGGAGTGCCATGGTGGTGCCCTCAGTCAGACCAGAGCACCCAGTGTACGGCAATGAATATTTTACTGATAGCCTGTATGGCAACTAAAGCAGGCATACGCCCGGGCCTGCGCCCGGACGTGTCACGCTCAGCGCTTGCTGGCTTTTTTGGCGATGGGCTTCCCTGACCAGTATCCGGCCAGCAGCGAACCGGACAGGTTATGCCAGACGGAGAACAGGGCTCCCGGCAGCGCCGCCAGCGGGCCGAAGTAAATTTTACCCAGCGCGGCCGCCAGGCCGGAGTTCTGCATCCCTACCTCGATCGCCAGCGTACGGCAGGTGGATTCATCAAAACCAAACAGACGTCCGCCCCAGTAGCCGCCGAGCAGGCCAATGGTGTTATGCAGGATCACCGCGATAATCACCACCAGGCCAACGGACGCGATATGGGCCGCGGAACCCGCCACCACCGCGCTGATGATCGCCAGAATGCACACCATCGAGAAAGCGGGGAGGAACGGTTCCACCGCTTTCACCACCTTCGGCAGCAGATGATGGACAATCAGCCCCAGGGCGATGGGGATGACCACAATCTGCAGAATGCTCAGCAACATCCCCATGACGTCGACCTGAATGTGCGCGTCGACGTACAGACGGGTCAGCAGCGGCGTCGCGATGACGCCGACCAGGGTGGAGACCGAGGAGATAGTCACTGACAGGGCCACATCCCCTTTGGCCAGAAAGATCATCACGTTGGAGGCCGTCCCGCTGGCGACGCTGCCCACCAGCACCATCCCGGCGGAGAGCTCCGGCGGCATATGAAACAGCAGCGCCAGCAGCCAGGCGGCGAGCGGCATCACCAGATAGTGCAGAAATATCCCTGCGGCGACCGGCGCCGGACGCGACAGGACGCGTTTGAAATCCGCCAGCTTCAGATGAACCCCCATACCGAACATAATCAGCATCAGCAGGGTGGTAACCCACGGGCCGATCGGGGTGAAGGTGGTGGGGGTGTAATAGGCCAGAACGGAGAGCAGCAGTGCCCATAACGGGAACAGCCGCGTCAGAGTTGCGAGCATGTTGTGTTCCTTGCGATACGCAAACCGGCCGCGCCGTCCCGGTAGGGCGGCGAGCAGGTCAGCTGGTTGTGTTGATGTTGTTATAAAAAAGCCGGGTTCGAGCCCGGCTATAGGTATTGTTTATCGTGCTAAGGAATTTTATTCAAACAAATTATGATGCAACGTCTGCACCACCTTCTCCGCATCGGCGCCAGGCACCAGGAAGCAGAGGTTGTGGCTGGACGCGCCATAGCAGATCATGCGGATGTTAAACGGATCAAGGACGCCAAACACCTCTTTGCCGACGCCGCAGGCTTTCGACAGCTCGTTGCCGATCAGGGCAACCAGCGCCAGGTCTTCTTCCACTTCCACGCGGCACAGCGAGGAGAGCTCGGTCAGCAGCGCCTGGGTCAGCAGGGTATCGCCCGCAGAGGTTGAGCCAGTGGTGTCCATGGTCAGGGCCACGCTCACTTCGGAGGTGGTGATCAAATCGACGGAGATGTTATGGCGCGCCAGAATACCGAACACTTCGGCGAGGAAGCCGCGGGAGTGCAGCATATTCAGGCTGTGCAGCGTCAGCAGCGTCTGGCGGCGACGCAGCGCCAGCGCGCGGAACAGCGGCGGGTTCTCGGTGGTTTTACACACCAGCGTACCGCCCGCTTTAGGTTCTTTACTGGAGCCGACAAATACCGGGATATCGCTGCGCACGGCAGGCAGCAGGGTCGCCGGGTGCAGCACTTTGGCGCCAAAGGTGGCCATTTCCGCCGCCTCTTCAAAGGCGATGACGTCGATGCGTTTCGCCGCAGGCGCGACGCGTGGGTCGGTCGTATAGATCCCAGGCACATCGGTCCAGATATCGACGCGGGTGGCATTCAGCGCTTCGCCGAGCAGAGCGGCGGTATAGTCGCTGCCGCCGCGGCCGAGGGTGGTGGTGCGGCCTTTCGCTTCGCTGCCGATAAAGCCCTGCGTCACCACCAGGCCTTCCGCCAGACGCGGCGTCAGCTGCTGCTGAGTCAGTTCGGCGACGGAGGCGATATCCGGTTCGGCGCGACCAAAGCGATCGTTAGTGCGCAGCACTTTACGGGCGTCAAACCACTGCGCCTGAATTCCGCGCTCACGCAGAATCTCCACAAACAGCAGGGTGGACATCAGTTCGCCATGGCTGACCAGTTCGTCAGTCAGCGCGCTAGAGGAGGCGAGCGCGGCGGCTTCCGCCAGCGTGGTGATATTTTCCAGCAGGCGCTCAATCTCTTCGCGGATCACGTTCGGATAGCGCAAACGCTCCAGAATATTGAACTGGATCTGGCGCAGAGCGTCCAGCTGGGAAAAACGTTCGGTGGGTTCCAGCCCTTCCGCTAAGGCCACCAGAATGTTGGTCACGCCGGCAGAGGCGGAGAGCACAACAATACGGGTATTGGCATCGAGCAGCGCCACATCAATGCTGCGGTTCATCGCGTCAAAATCAGCAACGCTGGTGCCGCCAAATTTGGCGACGACTAAATCTGTCATAACAACCTCGTGTCAGGGGGCCTGACTTATTAAAACGATTCCTGAACACCGATCCTGACAGGGGCTGGATGCCGCCGGATCGCAACAAAATGTCTTAATAAGCCAGGCCAAATTATTCAGCCATGGCACAAGGGAAGAGCGATAAACAGGGTGGCGCAGAATGATAAACAACTACGATGTCACCCAGAAGTGCTCCACCTTGTAGACCCGACTCACCGCTCTGGGCGCTGAAGTGTTCGGGTATGAAACGCCCGACTGCGAACGTTTCTGGTGACAACCCAGGGGATTCAGCCCCTGTGGCCGGTGAGGAGCGTAACCAGACGCTCTTTCACCTCGGCGTTGCTCCCCCTCACGTATTTTCGCCGGACTGGTTCCTCCAATACGGTTACCTGGGCAACGCACCTCTTCTGGCAATTACCGACGTCTTTCACCTGGCCGGGGGAATAAGGACATTATATCCCCCGCGAATACCCTTTCGCTGTAGCGTGAAATGCGCGAGCAATAGATACTTACAATACGTAAGCACTGCGGATATATAAAGGCTTAACGCCAGCTATGTCAACGCTGCGGTTATGCGGATTTTTCATGCCCCTGCGGCTAACAGAAAAAAGCCTTATGATAGCTATACTAATGGGGCTTTTTACTCCGTTTTGACCTGATTCCTGACCGGCGTCAGGGACAAGTCACAAAAATCATCACAATTTTCCGTCACCGGCGCTACAATCGACCGAAGTCACAATCTCAAATCAGAAGAGTATTGCTAATGAAAAACATCAACCCAACGCAGACCTCTGCCTGGCAGGCATTACAGAAACACTTCGACGAAATGAAAGATGTCACTATCAGCGAGCTGTTCGCCAAAGATAGCGACCGTTTTTCTAAGTTTTCCGCGACGTTCGACGATCTGATGCTGGTGGACTTCTCCAAAAACCGCATCACCGAAGAGACGCTGGCTAAACTGCAGGATCTGGCGAAAGAGACCGATCTCGCAGGCGCCATCAAGTCGATGTTCTCCGGTGAAAAGATCAACCGCACCGAAGATCGCGCGGTACTCCACGTCGCGCTGCGCAACCGCAGCAATACGCCGATTGTGGTTGATGGCAAAGATGTGATGCCGGAAGTGAACGCTGTGCTGGAGAAGATGAAAGCCTTCTCTGAAGCGATTATCTCCGGTAGCTGGAAAGGCTACACCGGCAAACCGATCACCGACGTGGTCAACATTGGTATCGGTGGCTCCGACCTCGGTCCGTTCATGGTCACCGAAGCGCTGCGTCCATATAAAAATCACCTCAACATGCACTTTGTCTCCAACGTCGATGGCACCCACATCGCCGAAGTGCTGAAGAATGTGAACCCGGAAACCACCCTGTTCCTGGTCGCGTCCAAAACCTTCACCACTCAGGAGACCATGACCAACGCCCACAGCGCACGCGACTGGTTCCTGGCGACCGCGGGCGACGACAAGCATGTGGCTAAACACTTCGCGGCGCTCTCCACCAACGCGAAAGCGGTTGGCGAGTTCGGCATCGACACCGCCAACATGTTCGAATTCTGGGACTGGGTTGGCGGCCGTTACTCCCTGTGGTCGGCGATTGGCCTGTCCATCATTCTCTCCGTGGGCTTCGACAACTTCGTTGAGCTGCTGTCTGGTGCGCATGCGATGGATAAGCACTTCTCCACCACCCCGGCGGAGAAAAACCTGCCGGTGCTGCTGGCGCTGATCGGTATCTGGTACAACAACTTCTTCGGTGCGGAAACCGAAGCGATTCTGCCGTACGACCAGTACATGCACCGTTTTGCCGCCTACTTCCAGCAGGGCAACATGGAGTCCAATGGTAAGTATGTCGACCGTAACGGCCACGCCGTGGACTACCAAACTGGCCCGATCATCTGGGGCGAGCCGGGCACCAACGGTCAGCACGCGTTCTACCAGCTGATCCATCAGGGCACCAAAATGGTACCGTGCGATTTCATCGCCCCGGCTATCACCCACAACCCGCTCTCCGATCATCATCCGAAGCTGCTGTCCAACTTCTTCGCCCAGACCGAGGCCCTGGCCTTCGGTAAATCCCGTGAAGTGGTGGAGCAGGAATATCGCGATCAGGGTAAAGATCCGGCGACCCTGGAGCACGTGGTGCCGTTCAAAGTGTTCGAAGGCAACCGCCCGACTAACTCTATTCTGCTGCGTGAGATCACCCCGTTCAGCCTCGGGGCGCTGATTGCTCTGTACGAGCACAAAATCTTCACCCAGGGCGCGATCCTTAACATCTTCACTTTCGACCAGTGGGGCGTTGAGCTGGGCAAACAGCTGGCTAACCGCATCCTGCCGGAACTGAAAGACGGCAGCGAAGTCAGCAGCCACGACAGCTCCACTAACGGTCTGATTAACCGTTATAAAGCCTGGCGCGCATAACGCTTGCGCCGTTAAGACGAAATGCCGACCTTATGGTCGGCATTTTTTTACAGCCGCCGCAGCAGGCGGGCTGGGTTTCCCGCCCACACGCCTTTCTCGGTGATGGACTTCGTCACCACGCTGCCCGCGCCAATCACCACGCCGTCGCAGATGTTGACGGCCAGAATCGTGGCGCCGCTACCGATCGACACGTCATCGCCAATCTCAATCCGCCCCCAGCTGGCGCGGTCGGCGTTTGGTTTGCCGTCGCGAAACAGGTCGTTGGCGAACATCACCCCGTGACCGATAAAACAGCGCCGGCCAATGGTGACGTACTCGCAGATAAAGGTATGCGACTGGATTTTACTCTCCGCGCCGATGCGGGTATTCCCCTGGATCTCAACGAACGGTCCAACGAAGACGTTATCACCCAGCGTGCAGTCGTACAGGTTGGCGGGCTGGTAAATAACGACATTTTTCCCACAGACGACGTTACGTACGCCGGTATCACGAAGCTCAGGCATAGTTCCTCTCACAGCGGTTTGGCCAGAATATGTAAGGTGCTTTGCTGGCTGGCGGAATGGAAAGTCGTGTCTCTGATGTGCTGCATCCCCTGGCGTTCGTAAAAACGGCGCGCGGCGGGATTCGCGGCGAGTACTTCCAGCCACAGCCAGCGTTCGCCGGCCGTTTTTGCTCGCGTTTCGACGGCGTGAAAAATCTGCTCGCCGTAGCGGTGGCCAGTCTCCCCCGGCATCAGGTAGAGCTTATGCAGCAGCGTACCCATCGTGCCATCTTCAGCCATTCGCTGCTGATAGCTATATTTAGCGAAACCAACGGGGGAAGCGGCTTCGGCGATGAGCCAATGATGGTTAGCATCGGTAAGACTCCGACGTAGCGCATCTTCGGCATATTCTTGCTTAAGAAATAACGCCAGTTCATCGGCATTGCGCCAGAGATGGGCGAAGTGGTGCTGGTAACTGGCATAACCCATCGCGCTCAGTTGTGGCGCGTCCTCGGGCAATGCCTTTCGGATAGTTAACATGCTGCGTTCCTCGGGTCGTTCAGTGGCTATAGTGCCTGTAATATGAACAACGTGGAACGACAAAAATCGGTGGGGAAGGGGCTGGAGGTTCTCCCTCCAGCCGGGGGGATTAACGGGCGAAAGCGATCGCTTCGATTTCGACGCCAGCGTCTTTCGGTAACCTGGCCACTTCCACGCAGGAGCGCGCCGGAAAGGCCGCCTGATGTTCGGTAAAGAAGGCCTCGTAGGCGGCATTGATGGCGGCAAAATCCGCCAGGTCTTTCACAAACACCGTGGTTTTGACGATCTGGCCAACGGTGAGGCCGGCGGCTTCGACGATGGCTTTCACGTTCTCCAGCGACTGGCGCGCCTGTTCAGCAATGTCGTCGGGCATGGTGCCGTCCTGCGGATTAATGGGCAGCTGGCCGGAGGTGAGGGTCATCGCGCCGAGATTGACGCCCTGAACGTACGGACCAATCGCGGCGGGCGCGTCAGCGGTAGTAATAATCATGTGGTTACCCCTTCAAACAGTTACAGAAAATAATTCAATAGCACCAGCGAGCCGACGCCGCTCACCACCACCCACACCAGACCTAAACGGAAGCTGGCGAGCGTACAGATAATGGCGGCGATCACCTTCGGATTTTTTAAGTCGAACTCCATGCTGGAATTCACGCTCAGGATCTGAATGGTGATGATGGCCGGCAGGACGGTGACCGGCACGAAGCGCAATGTTTTGGTCACCCGCTCAGACATCTGGATCTTGCCGGCCAGGCCGATAAACGAGAAACGAATAAGAAAAGTGACCGCGGCCATGCCCAGCGTCAGGGCGATAAAATAGCTATTACTCATTTTCCAGCGCCTCCACTAACGGCATATCGGATTCGGTTGTTGCCATCTGCTTGCGCTCTTCCGCCAGGTCGACGCACAGGCCGGCAAGGACGCCGAGCACGGAGGCGACAACGATACCCAGCGAGTAGGGCAGGACCACTAACAGCACGCCGGAAACGGCGGCCACTACCGCGGCGACGGTGCAGGCCTGGCTTTTAATTTGCGGCACCACGATGGCGATAAAGGCGGCGACCATGGCGAAATCGAGACCGTATTTCTCAATGTGGGGAAACGAGGCGCCGACCAGCGCGCCAAGAAAATCGGCCAGCACCCAAATCGCCCAGAAGGTGACCATCGCCGAACCATAAAACAGATATTTTTCCTTTTTATTTCCTTCCATCTCTTTAACGGTGGTGGCATACACCTCGTCGGTGAGCGCATAGGACATAAAGCATTTTTTAAAGAATGAGGCTTCGCGCACGGTACCGGAAATAGAGGCGCTATACAGCACGTGGCGAAGATTAATAATTAATGTGGTGAAAATAATCACGCCGAGCGTGGCGCCGGTTTTTAACATATTCAGTGCCAGCATCTGCGCCGAGCCGGCAATCACAATCGCCGACCACGCGGTACTTTGCCAGACGCTCATGCCGGCGCTGACGCTTAACGCGCCAACAATGAACGAGAAAGGAAAGTCCCCGATGCACAGGGGCATAATGGCGCTGGCGCCGCGTAATATGACTTTTTTATTCATCGTAAAATACCTGTTGGTGCAGGCAATAAATCATTATTGCGTAGGGTACAAAAGGGCTGGTCTTATTTGCTGACCATAATGCGAATGATCTCTTTATCGGTTTGCGCCATAGGCTTAATCACGAGGCGGCACAGGTTATTAATCGACTGTTCGACGTCGGCGCAGACAATGCCGTCGTTGGCGCTGGCGCAGCGGTTTTGCATCGCCATCAACACAGATTTAAAGGCGCTGGAAACCACCGAGGAGACCTTCATCGCGCAGCTGTTGGAAGCGCCATCGCAAATCATGCCGGTAACATCGCTAATCATATTGATGATGGCGATGTTGATGGTTTCGATATTGCGGGTAAACAGCCATGCCATACCGGCGGCGGCGCCCATGGCGGCGGTGGAGGCCGCGCACAGTGCGGACAGGCGGGTATAGCGCGAATGGATGGAAATGGCCGTCAGATGCGAGAGCGCCAGCGCGCGAGCGAGCGTCTCTTCATCGGCATTCAGATGCTCGGCGACGGTAACTACCGGCATGGTCGCCGCGATCCCCTGGTTGCCAGAGCCGAAGTTCGACATGGCGACCACCGGGGCTCCGCCCATACGCGCATCGGAAGCTGCGACGGTGTTGATAATGACCTCGCTCATTAAGTCATTACTTAACAAACCATTTTTAACGGCTTCAGAGAATGTTCCGTTAATATTCAACCCATACTTTTTCGATTTGCCTTCTGCAGCCAGTGCGCTATTGAGGCGGGCGGCTTCCAGAATAAACGTAATATTCTCAACCGGGGTGGAGATAATAAAGTCATACGCTTCCTGGAGAGAGAAAGTTGGCAGTTCAGTCTGCGCTGTGGCGCTATTTTCCCCGGCGTGTAATGGCTGCTGTTCGCCATTAATATATAACTCGACCACATTGGTATGCGTGCCTTTTACCACGACGCGACAGGTCTGGTCACCGGCGCTGAGGGTGAGATCGAGATGAATAAAGTCAGGCGTATCCTGGACGTCAATAGTAACGTGGCCGGCATCCACCAGCGCTTGTGCCTGTTCCACATGCTGTGAAGTAATGCCTGCCAGGGTCTGTAATCCCTTATCGGCATCGCCACCAAAGGCGCCGATGGCGGCGGCCAGCGCGACGCCATTAACTGTCGTGCCGGGAATCGTGACGCCCGTGGCGTTTTTATACAGGTTGGCAGAAATAAAACCGCTAATTTTTTCGCAGGGTGTCGCTAAATGTTTCGCGGCGTAAGCGGTGGTAAATGAAATAGCAACAGGTTCCGTACAACCTAATGCTGGTGCGACTTCTCGCTGTAGCCAGCGAATAAAAAGTGAGGATGCTTGGTCAGACATTATTATGATTCCTGGACGTAAGATGATGAGGAAATATGCTAAGGGAATCGGCAGAAAAAAACTTTCTCAAATAACCCTTTATTTATTAAGGTCTGGAGAAAAATTTTATTTTTAGCCTTATCTAAACATGCAGGCCTGTATTTAAATTAAGTTATTGATTAACAATGACTGTGCAGGGATAGTTTTATACAAAAAAGGGGATTCAGTTATGTCGATCACACGCCGCTAAGGAGGGCATTTTTCTCTTTTGCCGAAATCCTGTCCTGAGGGCGCAAACGTATAAAGCCCACGCGGTGAGAGGTAACTGTAGATCTGGATCACACTTTTGCGCTATACCGGACGCAACAAGGACTGATTATGAGGTGTGAATATGTCGTCGGTTTATCGCCCACTGGTGAATTTTATCGCCACTGCGATGCAAACGGTTTTGAATCTGGGGCTGCTGTGCCTGGGGATTATCCTGATCGTCTTCCTCGGTAAAGAGACGCTGCATCTGGCCGATGTCCTCTTTACCCCGGAGCCGACCAGTAAGTACCGGCTGGTGGAAGGACTGGTGGTCTATTTTCTCTACTTCGAATTTATCGCGCTGATCGTCAAGTATTTTCAGTCGGGGTTCCACTTCCCGCTGCGCTATTTCGTCTATATCGGCATCACCGCGATTGTGCGTTTGATCATCATCGATCATGAATCGCCGATGGCGGTGCTCATATACTCCGCCGCGATCCTGATCCTGGTGATTACGCTCTGGCTGTGTAACTCCAATCGCCTGAAACGCGAATAAAAAAAAGCGGCCTCCAGGGCCGCTGACCAACAGTCACAAATAGAATTTATGTAGGGTCCAGTTGAGGATAGCAGTGGCATTGGCCTTACTTTTTCAGCTGAGGGCGACGGCGACAATACCCGGTTGGGGTCGTGTATTGCGGCTAGACCGTCGGCCCCCATCTGAAATTTGGGGCCGGTGTTACAAAAAAAACTTAACCTTTCACCCCACCCGCCGTCAGGCCGTTCACCAGCCAGCGCTGCGCCAGCAGGAACACTACCGTGATTGGGATGGCGGAGAGTACCGCCGCGGCGGCAAAATCGCCCCACAGATAGTTCTGCGGGTTGAGATACTGTTGCATGCCTACCGCCAGGGTATAGCTGTTCACATCGCGCAGCAGCAGCGAGGCGACCGGCACTTCGGTGATGGCGGCGATGAACGACAGAATAAAGACCACCGCCAGAATCGGCACCGACAGCGGCAGCAGCACGAGGCGGAACGCCTGCCATGGGGTCGCGCCATCCAGCGCCGCCGCTTCTTCCAGCGAGCCATCGATGGTTTCGAAGTAGCCTTTAATCGTCCATACGTGCAGGGCGATACCGCCCATGTAGGCAAAGATCACGCCGCCGTGGGTGTTGAGGCCGACGAACGGGATGTACTGGCCCAGGCGGTCAAACAACGCGTACAGGGCAACCAGCGACAGCACCGCCGGGAACATCTGGAAAATCAGCATCCCTTTCAGCAGGGTCGCTTTCCCCGGGAAGCGCATACGGGCAAAAGCGTAGGCGCAGGTGGTGGAGAGGGCGACGATGCCGATCGCGGTAATCCCGGCGACCTTAATCGAGTTCCACAGCCACAGCAGGACCGGGAACGGCGGCGGCGTGACGCGGCCATCCGCGTGTTCGACGCTGAAGCCTAACGCCAGACGCCAGTGCTCCCAGGAGATGGTATCCGGGATCAGGCTGCCGGTGGCGAAGTTGCCTTCGCGCAGCGAGATAGCGATAACCATCAGCAGCGGAAACATAATCGCGGCGATAAAAATCAGTAGCAGGAGATGCGTGGTAAATAAACGTAGCTTCTGCGATTTGGGTTGGACCATAGCCATTATCGTTATCTCCCTTAATCAAACTTCATGCGTGTGGCTTTCAGATTCACAATCGCTAACGCGCCAACCAGCAGGAAGATAAGCGTTGCGATAGCCGCCGCCAGGCCGAAGTCCTGACCGCCGCCGCCTTCAAAGGCGATACGGTAGGTGTAGCTCACCAGCAGGTCGGTATAACCGGCCGGGGTGGTGGTGCCGAGACGGTCCGGACCACCGTTGGTCAACAGTTGAATCAGGACGAAGTTGTTAAAGTTAAAGGCGAAGCTGGCGATCATCAGCGGCGTCAGCGGCTTAATCAGCAGCGGGAAGGTAATTTTAAAGAAGTTCTGGAACGGGCCGGCGCCATCCATTGCCGACGCTTCGTACAGATCGTCCGGAATCGCCTTCAGCAGCCCCATGCACAGGATCATCATGTACGGGTAGCCCAGCCAGGTGTTGACGATGATGATCATGGTGCGCGCGGTGGTCGGGTCGCTAAACCACGCCGGTTTAATGCCGAACAGCGCGCTGAGCATCATGTTGATTTCACCAAAGCTCTGGTTGAACAGGCCTTTGAAAATCAGAATCGAAATAAATGACGGTACGGCATACGGCAGAATCAGCAGGACACGGTAAATCGCTTTGCCTTTCAGCGCTTCCCACTGCACCAGGCAGGCGAGGATCATCCCCACCGCGACGGTCAGCACCACGGTCAGAACCGAGAACACCACCGTCCAGACGAAGATGGCGAAGAACGGTTTCTGGATGCCTTCATCGTGGAAGACGCGGGTAAAGTTATCCCAGCCGATAGTCACGGTGTAGCCCGGGCTCAGCTTTTCTGTGCCCCAGCTACCGTCGGCGTTGATTGCCTGGTAGAAACCAACGTCGTTGTTCGGGCGGTATTTGACGTGGGTTTGATTGTTGGTCAGCTCGCCGTTTTCGCCAAGCGTATACAGCGGTTGGGTGCCGGAGAACTGGCGCAGCGAGCTCATGATCACTTTGCTGTCATCAGGCAGTACGGCGGTCAGCTGGTTCAGCGCGGTGCGGTTCTGGGTAATGACGCGCAGGTTGGCGCGCTCGCCTTCCGGCAGGGCGTCAGTTTCTTTTAACGCCAGCTTCTGCTCGCCGCCGAATTTAAAGGCATCGGAAAGGTAGTTTTTACCGCTCTCGCCATCGGTCAGGGCCAGCTTCCACTCGTCGCCTGCCGGGATCAGCGTGAAGTTATAGGCTTTGCCGGCCTGGAAGGAGCGATCCATCAGCACCTGCTGCGCGCGCTCAAAGGTCAGCTGGTTGGTGCTGCTGTAGTTGGTGAACGCGATAGCGATAGTACAGATCAGCGGAAACAGGACAAACAGGCCCATGCCGGCGAGGCCGGGATAGACATAGCGCCAGGCATAGGCTTTGCGATTAGCGAAAATATACAGGCCAACTGAGCTTAAAATCAGCGTCATGATGGCGAACAGGTACTCCCCCTGGGCGTACATCAAAACAACAAGGTAACCCACCAGCAGGCACAGTAAGCCAATCACAGACCATGTGAGTTGCGGACTTTGCCACCAGTGTCTCTTTTTAACGGCATCCATGGGGATCATCCTCTACAGCGTTAAACATCTGTCGGCGTCAGTGCCTGATGGCGCTGCGCTTATCCGGCCTACGGATTGTGTAGGCCGGATAAGGCATTCATGCCGCCATCCGGCACGTACGCTACAGCATTACTTAGTGATACGGCTCTGGGCATCCTTCAGCGCAGCATCGACAGTCTGACGACCGCTGGCGGCGTTGATAACCGCGGTACGAACGGCATACCAGAAGGCAGACATCTGCGGGATGTTAGGCATAATTTCGCCTTTCTGGGCGTTCGCCATGGTGGCAGCGATGCGCGGATCTTTTTCCAGTTTTTCCTGGAAGGATTTCAGCGCCACCGCACCCAGCGGTTTGTCGTTGTTAACGGATTCCAGACCCTGATCGGTCATCAGGTAGTTTTCGAGGAACTCTTTCGCCAGCTCTTTGTTCGGGCTGGCGGCGTTGATCCCCGCGCTCAGCACGCCAACGAACGGTTTCGATGGTTTGCCTTTAAAGGTCGGCAGCAGGGTCACGCCGTAGTTAACCTTGCTCTTATCGATGTTAGACCACGCCCACGGACCGTTGATGGTCATCGCGGTTTCACCTTTGTTGAAGGCCGCTTCCGCGATGGAGTAATCGGTATCGGCATTCATGTGCTTGTTCTTGATCAGGTCAACCAGGAAGGTCAGGCCCGCTTTCGCGCCTGCGCTGTCCACGCCGACGTCTTTCACATCGTACTTGCCGTTTTCAAACTTGAACGCGTATCCGCCGTCGGCAGCGATCAGCGGCCAGGTGAAGTATGGTTCCTGCAGGTTGAACATCAGCGCGCTCTTACCTTTCGCTTTCAGTTCTTTATCCAGCGCCGGGATCTCTTCCCAGGTCTTCGGCGGGTTCGGCACCAGGTCTTTGTTGTAAATCAGGGACAGCGCTTCCACCGCGATCGGGTAGGCGATCAGTTTGCCGTTATAGCGAACGGCATCCCAGGTGAACGGATAGAGTTTGTCCTGGAACGCTTTGTCCGGGGTGATTTCCGCCAGCAGGCCGGACTGCGCGTAGCCGCCGAAACGGTCATGCGCCCAGAAGATGATGTCCGGGCCGTCGCCGGTCGCCGCAACCTGCGGGAATTTCTCTTCCAGCTTGTCCGGGTGTTCTACAGAAACTTTAATGCCGGTGTCTTTTTCAAACTTTTTACCCACTTCAGCGAGGCCGTTGTAGCCTTTGTCGCCGTTAATCCAGATAACCAGCTTACCTTCTTCAATTTTCGCGAGGGCAGAGGCGGAAAACATCATCGTGGTCAGTGCCGACAGCGCGAGGATGCGAGCGCCAGTTTTGATTTTCATATACCCGTCCTTTTTGGTGTTGTACTCGTGGATACACTTCGGTGGCTTAACGATGATGAGTTTCCTTTTTTAACAACCCCTTTCCATCCTCCCCAGGTCTACGCCCCACCCGCTGGTTGTGTGATCTCCATTGCAAAAACGGCCGTATTGCGTCCTGGAGCACAGAAAAAAGCGCCCAATTTTGTCGCCTCCATCACGAAATCACCCGCTGCCCGCCATCCCCCGCGGCGAGAGCCAATCTCTCATCCTCCCATCTCCTCCCCCATAAAAAAGCCGGGGGGTGGAGGATTTGCCCGGCTAATGAATGCCGCATAGTCGACCCATCTTGAATGTGACTGTTAGTGACAGGTTGTAACGAAGGGAGAAGGGCATGGCGAGCGTACAGCTGCGAAATGTAACGAAAGCCTGGGGTGACGTGGTGGTATCGAAAGATATCAATCTCGATATCCACGAAGGGGAATTCGTCGTGTTTGTCGGGCCATCGGGCTGCGGCAAATCTACCCTGCTGCGTATGATTGCCGGGTTAGAAACTATTACCAGCGGGGACCTGTTTATCGGTGACACCCGCATGAACGAGATCCCACCGGCAGAACGCGGCGTTGGGATGGTATTCCAGTCTTATGCGCTCTATCCCCACCTTTCCGTTGCGGAAAATATGTCGTTTGGCCTGAAGCTGGCCGGCGCGAAAAAAGATCTGATTAACCAGCGAGTGACCCAGGTGGCGGAAGTGCTGCAGCTGGCCCATCTGCTGGAGCGTAAACCGAAAGCCCTCTCCGGCGGTCAGCGCCAGCGTGTGGCGATTGGCCGTACGCTGGTGGCTGAGCCGAGCGTCTTCCTGCTGGATGAGCCGCTCTCCAACCTCGATGCCGCCCTGCGCGTTCAGATGCGTATCGAAATCTCCCGTCTGCATAAGCGACTGGGCCGCACCATGATCTATGTGACCCACGATCAGGTTGAAGCGATGACCCTCGCGGACAAGATCGTGGTCCTCGACGCCGGCCGTGTGGCGCAGGTCGGGAAACCGCTGGAACTCTATCACTATCCGGCTGACCGCTTCGTCGCCGGCTTTATCGGTTCACCGAAGATGAACTTCCTGCCGGTCAAAGTTACCGCGACGGCTATCGATCAGGTGCAGGTTGAACTGCCAAACCGTCAGCAAATCTGGCTACCGGTGGACAGCGCCAACGTTCAGGTGGGCGCCAACATGTCCTTAGGTATCCGCCCGGAGCATTTACTGCCCAGCGATATCGCCGATGTGACCCTCGAAGGCGAGGTTCAGGTTGTCGAGCAGTTAGGTCACGAAACGCAAATTCATATCCAGATCCCCGCCATCCGTCAAAACCTGGTCTACCGCCAGAACGACGTGGTGTTGGTAGAAGAGGGAGCCACATTCGCTATCGGTTTGCCGCCAGAACGTTGCCATTTATTCCGTGAGGATGGCACCGCTTGTCGTCGGCTGCATAAAGAGCCGGGCGTGTAAGGCTTCCCATTAAAAAAAGGCGCGAACCCGGCTGGCGGTACACCGGCGAAGCGTGCAAAGAAAAGCAATGATCTCAGGAGATAGAATGATGATTACTCTGCGCAAACTTCCACTGGCGGTCGCCGTCGCGGCAGGCGTTATGTCTGCTCAGGCGCTGGCTGTCGATTTCCATGGCTACGCGCGTTCCGGCATTGGCTGGACCGGCAGCGGCGGCGAGCAACAGTGCTTCAAAGCGACCGGCGCTCAAAGTAAATACCGTCTTGGTAACGAATGTGAAACCTATGCGGAACTGAAGCTGGGCCAGGAGCTGTGGAAGGAAGGAGATAAGAGTTTTTATTTCGATACTAACGTTGCCTATTCCGTGAATCAGGAAGATGACTGGGAAAGCACCTCTCCGGCGTTCCGTGAAGCCAACATCCAGGGTAAAAACCTGATCGACTGGCTGCCGGGCTCCACGCTGTGGGCGGGTAAACGCTTCTATCAGCGTCATGACGTTCACATGATCGACTTCTACTACTGGGATATCTCCGGCCCGGGTGCAGGTCTGGAAAACGTTGACCTTGGCTTCGGTAAGCTCTCTCTGGCCGCTACCCGTAACTCAGAAAGCGGCGGTTCTTATACTTTCTCCAGCGATGACACCAAGAAATATGCTGCGAAAACTGCCAACGACGTCTTTGACATCCGTCTGGCGGGCCTGGAAACCAACCCGGGCGGTGTACTGGAGTTAGGCGTCGATTACGGCCGTGCGAACCCGCAGGATGACTATCGCCTGGAAGACGGCGCGTCGAAAGACGGCTGGATGTGGACCGGTGAACATACTCAGTCCATCTGGGGCGGCTTCAACAAGTTTGTGGTTCAGTACGCCACTGACGCAATGACCTCCTGGAACAGCGGCCACTCTCAAGGGACCAGCATCGATAACAACGGCAGCATGATCCGCGTTCTGGATCACGGCGCGATGGACTTCAACGATGACTGGGGCCTGATGTACGTTGCGATGTACCAGGACGTGGATCTGGACAGCAAAAACGGCTCCACCTGGTACACCGTGGGTGTTCGTCCGATGTACAAATGGACGCCGATCATGAGCACCCAGCTGGAAATCGGTTACGACAACGTGAAATCTCAGCGTACCAGCGAAAACAACAACCAGTACAAAATCACTCTGGCTCAACAGTGGCAGGCAGGCAACAGCGTCTGGTCTCGTCCGGCTATCCGTATCTTCGCAACCTACGCGAAGTGGGATGAAAACTGGGGCTACAGCAACACCTCTGGTCTGCAGACGAAAGACAGCAGCGGAAGCGGCGCTTTCACCTCCAGCCGCGGTGACGACAGCGAAGTTACCTTCGGTGCCCAGATGGAAGTGTGGTGGTAATACCGTCCGCAGGACGGGTGTAACCTGGGAGGGGCATCGGCCCCTCCTGACTATTCAGGGTTAGCGCGCTATTGCCTGGCTACCGCTAAACCGATGCTATCCAAGGTGAGAAGAATGAAAATGAAGAAAACTCTCGTCGCTCTGTGTTTATCCGCAGGGATGTTGGCATGCGTGCCGGGGATGAGCCTTGCCGATGTGAACTTTGTACCGCAGAACACCAGCGCCGCGCCGTCTATTCCAGCCAGCGCGCTGCAGCAGCTGATCTGGACGCCTGCCGATCAATCGAAGACGCAGAGCGTAGATTTAACCACCGGCGGTCAACGCCTGGATGTTCCAGGGATCGTCGGACCGGTCGCCGCCTGGAGCGTGCCGGCCAATATCGGTGAGCTGACCCTGACCCTCGACAGCGAACTGAACAAACATAAGCAGATTTTTGCGCCGAACGTGCTGATTCTCGACCAGAACATGACGCCAGCGGCGTTCTTTCCCAGCAACTACTTTACCTATCAGCAGCCGGGCGTGATGACTGCCGATCGCCTGGGCGGTGTGATGCGCCTGACCCCGGCGCTGGGCCAGCAGAAGCTCTATGTGCTGGTGTTTACCACTGAGAAAGATCTCCAGCAGACCACCACCCTGCTGGATCCGGCGAAGGCCTATGCCAAAGGCGCAGGCAATGCGGCGCCGGACATCCCGGATCCGATCGCCAAACATACCACCGATGGCGTGCTGAAGCTGAAAGTGAAAACCAACAGCACCTCCAGCGTGCTGGTGGGGCCGCTGTTCGGCTCCTCCGGCCCGGGCCCGGTCACCGTCGGTAACACCGCGGCGCCGGTAGCTGCGCCAGCCGCCGCAGCCGCTGCGGCGCCGGCCGCCAAAAGCGAACCGATGCTCAGCGATACTGAGACCTACTTCAACAACGGTATTAAGCAGGCGGTGAAACAAGGTGACATCGACAAAGCCCTGAAATTGATGAACGAAGCTGAGCGCCTCGGCTCCAAATCCGCTCGTTCCACCTTTATCAGCAGTGTAAAAGGCAAGGGGTAATCGTCTCCCCACAATGCTGATGTTTAGGCACAGCCTTTAGGTGCATCCTCCGGGATGCACCTTTTTTTGCACGCGCGGCGGTCTGTTGCATGGCTGTTGCGTGAATGATCGTATATTGACGTTTGCCCGCCACCAACCGCCTATTCTGCGATACAATGCTCTCACGTTATGTACCGGAGAATCAGGCATGTCCCATCCTGCGCTTACGCGACTGCGTGCGCTGCGCTATTTTGCCGTTATGCCGCCCCTGGCGCCGCCCCTGAGTGACTGGCTGCTGCTGGAGGACTCAATGACCCAGCGTTTTGAGCAACAAGGAAAGCAGGTCACCGTCACCCTGGTTAACGAAGGGTATATCGGGCGTGAGGCGCTGGCTGACGAAGCGGCTCTGTTGCCCGACGAGCCGCGCTACTGGCTGCGGGAGATTATACTCAATGCCGATGGCGAGCCCTGGCTGGCCGGGCGCACGGTGGTGCCGGAGTCGACGCTGTGTGGGCCGGAGCTGGCGCTACAGCAGCTCGGGCAGACCCCGCTGGGCCGATACCTGTTCACGTCGTCGACGTTAACCCGCGATTTTATTGAAATTGGTCGCGATGCAGCGCTGTGGGGGCGTCGTTCCCGTCTGCGGCTGAGCGGCAAACCCCTGCTGCTGACCGAGCTGTTTTTGCCTGCGTCGCCGTTGTACTAAGAGGAAGAAAAAATGGAGTGGAGTCTGTCGCAGAATAAGCTGTTGGCGTTTCATCGCCTGATGCGCACTGACAAACCGATCGGCGCCTTGCTGCTGCTGTGGCCGACGCTGTGGGCGCTGTGGGTGGCCTCGCCGGGCGTCCCGCCGCTGTGGATCCTGGCGGTATTCGTCGCCGGCGTCTGGCTGATGCGCGCCGCCGGCTGCGTGGTGAATGACTATGCCGATCGAAAATTTGATGGTCACGTAAAGCGTACCGCCCGCCGTCCGCTGCCGAGCGGCGACGTCACCGAGAAAGAGGCGCGAACGCTGTTTATCGTTCTGGTGCTGCTCTCCTTCCTGCTGGTGCTCACCCTCAACACCATGACGATTTTGCTGTCGGTGGCGGCGCTGGCGCTGGCGTGGGTCTATCCGTTTATGAAGCGCTACACCCATCTGCCGCAGGTGGTGCTGGGGGCGGCCTTTGGCTGGTCGATTCCAATGGCCTTCTCGGCCGTCAGCGAATCGCTGCCGCTGAGCTGCTGGCTGATGTTCCTCGCCAACATTCTGTGGGCGGTGGCCTACGATACCCAGTATGCGATGGTGGATCGCGATGACGACGTCAAGATCGGCATTAAATCGACGGCGATCCTGTTCGGCGAAAACGATCGTCTGATTATCGGTATCCTGCAGGTGGCCGTGCTGGCGCTGATGGGCGCGGTAGGCTGGCTGAACGGGCTGGGCTGGGAATACTACTGGTCGCTGTTCGTGGCGGCGGGTCTGTTTGGCTGGCAGCAGAAGCTTATCTTCAATCGCGACCGCGATAACTGCTTTAAAGCGTTTATGAACAATAACTACGTCGGGCTGGTGCTGTTCCTCGGCCTGGCGATGAGCTACCTGTAAAATCCCTGTCCCCCTCCTTGCCCCCCGGTTTGCCGGGGGGCGAGGAGGACAGCAAACGCCGCGTTACGCGTCGTCCTGCGTGACGCTTTCGATAGTCAGACGTACATCCGACGTAATCAAATCCGCCAGCATCCGATAGACCTTCAGGGTCTCTTCCGGCTCGGCATCGCCCGTATCGCTGATATAGCCTTCATCGCGCAGGGTCAATACCAGGGTACTGAACACCGCTTTATCGAAGAACTCCGGCGCGTTGATGCCATGCAGCACCGACAGGCGCTGAGCCACGGTACGGCTCTCTTTCTCCAGCGAGCTGCGGTTGATCGACGGGTTAGCGCTCAGCAGCCAGAAGGTAATGGCGTAGCGCTGCAGCGTCTCGCGGGCGCCTGCGGCCAACAGCTGCAGAGAGCGAGAGTGCGACGGGTTGAGGCTCATCACATCGCCATCGATGACGATCAGCTCCTGACGCAGCATCTCGGCAATCAGCGCATCCATCACTCCGGCCAGCTCCGCTTTCTCCCAGCGCAGGAACAGCTCGGCTTTAAGGAACGGATAGAGCGTTTCCACATGGCGCAGCACTTCGGCGCGGCTGAGATGACGATGCTGAGTCACCAGGGCGGCTAACAGCGACGGCATCACCAGCATATGGGCGATGTTGTTGCGATAGTAGGTCATCAGCACCGCCTGCTCGCGCGGCAGAATGATGATGTCGCCAATGGTGTCTTTCTCGACTTCGAACTTGTTCATCTGCAGCGCGTGGTCGATAAGTTCGCTGGCCGAAGCGGACGGCGCGGTGGCATCCGGCGAATAGGGCACATTGCGCAGCAGCGCGAGGTAACACTCCAGCTGCTGGGTGAGCTGCTCACGGGTCAGCGAACGCTGGCGGGAGGCCAGCAGCGCCGTACAGCAGAGGTTCATGGCGTTGGCCGCGCCGGCGTTGTTGATGCGTACCATCAGGTCAGCGGCGATGTTATTCACCGTCGGCGTCAGCCAGGAAGGGCGGACCGCTTCGATCGGGTCAATCGCTTCCCGCCACTCCGGCACATGGTGGTTCAGATAGGTCATCAGCGGCAGCGGTTCGCCGAAGTTAACGTAGCCCTGGCCAAGATTGCGCAGCTTGCTTAAGCCGCGCACCATCTGCGGCAGACTCTCTTTCTCTTTGGTGGCGCCGCGCAGCTCTTTGGCATAGGTCCCTACCTCCATCACGTGCTCGTAGCCGATGTAAATCGGCACCAGGGTGATCGGCCGGGTGCCGCCGCGCAGCATCGCCTGGATGGTCATCGACAGCGTACCGGTCTTCGGATCGAGCAGACGGCCGGTACGGGAGCGGCCGCCTTCGACGAAATACTCCACGGAATAGCCGCGGCTGAACAGTTCGCCAAGGTACTCGCGGAACACCGTGGAGTAGAGCTTATTGCCCTTAAAGGTGCGGCGAATAAAGAACGCGCCGAGGCGGCGGAAGATTGGCCCGGCTGGCCAGAAGTTAAGGTTGATACCCGCCGCGATATGCGGTGGCACCAGCCCCTGGTGGTACAGGACGTAAGAGAGCAGCAGATAGTCCATGTGGCTGCGGTGGCAGGGGACATAGACAATCTCATGGCCGTCGTGCGCCAGCTGGCGTACGCGCTCGGCGTTATGCACGTTGATGCCCTGGTACAGGCGGTTCCAGGTGAAGCCGAGAATGCGGTCGGTCAGGCGGATCATCTCGTAAGAGAAGTTCGCGGAAATCTCTTCCATCAGCGCAATCGCGTTCTGCTGGGCCTTCTCGTGGGAAATTTTCTTGCTGCGCGCTTCGTCTTCCACCGCCCGGGCAATGGCCTTCGACGCCAGCAGCTTGTTAAACAGATCCTGGCGGGCCGGCAGACGCGGGCCGACGGCGGCCAGGCGCTGGCGGGCAAAATGCATCCGCGCGACACGAGCCAGTTTCTGGGCGATGATCTTATCGGTACCGTGCTCATCCGCCATGCGGCGCAGCGATACGGAAGGCGAGAAGCGCACGAAGCTATCGCGGCCGAGCCAGGAGACGGCGAAAAATTTCTGAATGCCGTTAAG
This sequence comes from Klebsiella sp. JB_Kp004, assembly GCF_040065795.1. Lineage (NCBI taxonomy): Bacteria > Pseudomonadati > Pseudomonadota > Gammaproteobacteria > Enterobacterales > Enterobacteriaceae > Klebsiella > Klebsiella sp. JB_Kp004. The sequence continues at coordinate 36,581 of NZ_JBEAKW010000032.1, forward strand.
CATCCGCAGCGGCGGATTAACTTCCCCTTTCTCACGACCCGGCGAGCGGCCGAACATCACCGACACCGGCACCATTTGCACATCGAGATCCGGATGGTTGCGGTGCAGATCGAGGTAGTCGTGGAACAGCTTGATGGACTCTTCTTTTGGCGTGTAGTAGGTGAATACGCGCGGCCCGCCGTGGATGAATACGTAGCGCGGCAGCAGGGCGCCGTCGATTTCCAGCGGTTCAAGCGGGTCAGGTAAATCATGCGCCAGACATTGGGCGCGCAGCGTCAGCAGGTCCGCCTTGGAGTTATAGGGCAGGACGTACATGACCGGACGCGAGGTATCGAGTCCTAATTCCTGAGCAGGCTCTGCCGGAATAGACTTGCTTTTTACCAGCACCCGTAATGGTAAATTCAGTAATTTATAGTAAATTCGTTGCCAGCCGGACATAAACGATGTGAAGCCTCTGGTTAATCATGCAAATGCGCGGCAAGAATAACAGAAAGCGGGCAAAATTTCCGTTACCGCGCGGCAAACGCGTACACTCATCGACGTCATTTACATAAAAAGGTTTTGTGATGGCCAATAATACCACCGGGTTAACCCGAATCATTAAGGCGGCAGGTTACTCCTGGAAAGGATTTCGCGCGGCGTGGATCAACGAGGCCGCATTTCGTCAGGAAGGTGTCGCCGCCATCGTGGCCGTCGCGATAGCCTGCTGGCTGGACGTCGACGCCATCACCCGCGTATTGCTGATTGGCTCGGTCCTGCTAGTGATGATAGTCGAAATTCTCAACAGCGCGATTGAGGCGGTCGTGGACCGTATTGGCTCGGATTATCACGAGCTTTCAGGGCGCGCCAAAGACATGGGGTCGGCGGCGGTCCTGCTGGCGATTATCATCGCGCTGATCACCTGGGGAACGCTGCTGTGGAGCCATTATCACTAACGTTCTTCGCTAACCCTCGCAAAATATAAACAATCTGCCGATTTTTGTGTGCCATGTGGTTCCAAAATCACCGTTAGCTGTATATACTCACAGCATAACTGTATATACACCCAGGGGGCGGAATGAAAGCGTTAACGACCAGGCAGCAAGAGGTGTTTGATCTCATTCGGGATCATATCAGCCAGACGGGCATGCCGCCGACGCGTGCGGAGATTGCTCAGCGCTTGGGGTTCCGTTCCCCAAACGCGGCGGAAGAACACCTGAAAGCGCTGGCGCGTAAAGGCGCAATCGAGATCGTCTCCGGCGCCTCGCGCGGTATCCGCCTGCTGACGGAAGAAGAGCACGGCCTGCCGCTGATCGGCCGCGTCGCCGCCGGTGAGCCGCTGCTGGCGCAGCAGCATATTGAAGGCCACTATCAGGTCGACCCGTCGATGTTCAAGCCCAACGCCGATTTTCTGCTGCGCGTCAGCGGGATGTCGATGAAAGACATCGGTATTCTGGATGGCGATCTGCTGGCGGTCCACAAAACCCAGGATGTGCGTAACGGCCAGGTGGTGGTAGCGCGCATTGACGATGAAGTGACGGTGAAGCGCCTGAAAAAGCAGGGCAACGTCGTCGAACTGTTGCCGGAAAACAGCGAATTTACCCCTATCGTTGTCGATCTGCGTCAGCAGAGTTTTACCATTGAGGGTCTGGCCGTTGGCGTGATCCGTAATGGAGAATGGCTGTAACGCCTGCCCCCGCGCAGCGTCATCTGATGCATGACGCTGCGACGTTTGTCCTCAATCAGGTCTCCGAACATGCTGCTCAACGCTGCCGATAAAGCGCTGTGGCGCCTTGCACTCCCCATGATTTTCTCCAATATCACCGTCCCGCTGCTGGGGCTGGTGGATACCGCGGTGATCGGCCACCTTGACAGCCCGGTATACCTCGGCGGCGTCGCGGTCGGAGCGACGGCCACCAGTTTCCTGTTTATGCTGCTGCTGTTTCTTCGCATGAGCACCACCGGGCTGACCGCTCAGGCCTGGGGGGCCAAAGATCCGCTGCGACTGGCGCGGGCGCTGGTGCAGCCGCTGGCTCTGGCGCTGGGCGCCGGGGTGTTGATTATCCTGTTTCGCCTGCCGTTGATTAACCTCGCCCTGCATATCGTCGGCGGCAGCGAGGCGGTTCTCGAGCAGGCGAGACGGTTTCTCGATATCCGCTGGCTCAGCGCTCCCGCGTCGCTGGCCAACCTTGTGCTGCTCGGCTGGCTGCTGGGGGTCCAGTACGCCCGGGCGCCGGTGATTTTGCTGGTGGTCGGTAATCTGTTGAATATTGTGCTCGACCTGTGGCTGGTGATGGGCCTGCGGATGAACGTCCAGGGGGCGGCGCTGGCCACGGTCACTGCGGAGTACGCCACACTCATTATCGGCCTGATGATGGCGAAGCGGGTGCTGACGCTGCGCGGCGTGTCGCTGGCGATGCTGAAAAACGCCTGGCGTGGCGACATGCGCCGTCTGCTGGCGTTGAATCGCGACATCATGCTGCGCTCCCTGCTGCTGCAGCTGTGCTTTGGCGCGCTGACCGTCTACGGCGCCCGTCTGGGCAGCGATATCGTGGCGGTCAACGCCGTACTGATGACCATGCTGACCTTTACCGCCTACGCGCTGGATGGCTTTGCCTATGCCGTGGAGGCCCACTCCGGCCAGGCCTACGGCGCGCGCGACGGCAGCCAGCTGCTGGAGGTATGGCGGGCGGCCTGCCGGCAGTCCGGTATGGTGGCGCTGGCGTTTGCCCTGGTTTACAGCCTGGCGGGGGAGTACATCATCGCGCTGTTAACCTCACTGCCTTCCCTGCAGCAGCTGGCCGATCGCTATCTGATCTGGCAGACCATCCTGCCGGTGGTCGGGGTCTGGTGCTATCTGCTGGACGGCATGTTTATCGGCGCGACGCGCGGCGCGGAGATGCGGAACAGTATGGCGGTCGCCGCGGCCGGCTTCGCCGTGACGCTGCTTACGGTCCCGGCGCTCGGCAATCACGGCCTGTGGCTGGCGCTGGCGGTGTTTCTCGCGCTGCGAGGCCTGTCGCTGGCGCTGATCTGGCGCCGCCACTGGCGACGCGGCACTTGGTTTAGTTAGCCCTTTCTCTAGCTCGCCGTTATCGGTGAACGTCCTCCGGTCGCGCCAGGCTTGCCGGAGCGACTCAGTAGCCCGGCCGAGCGTAGCGCGTGCCGGGAAAACCACCTTCAGCGTTTCCAGTGAGGGCTATGGTTAAAAATTCCGAATAACGAATCGGCGCCAGCATTCTCATCTATAGTTAATACCATGTCCGGCACAAAACGGGCTGTAAACCCACCGAATGATGAGGACGTTATCATGAATAAAGACGAAATCGGCGGTAACTGGAAACAGTTGAAAGGTAAAGCCAAGGAACAGTGGGGCAAACTTACCGATGACGATATGACCGTAATCGAAGGGAAGCGCGACCAGCTGGTCGGCAAAATTCAGGAGCGTTACGGCTATGAGAAAGATCAGGCTGAGAAAGAAGTCTCAGACTGGGAGCATAAGAACGACTATCGCTGGTAGCGTTCCGTGATCCGAAGAATGAAGCATTTGTGTTAGTGCCTGTCTAAATGGCGCAGGGACGCGCCGTTAACCCTTTTTCCCGCTGCGGCTGCCGCTCAGCGGGCTTTCTTTTTGAGCTGAATCGTATGATCGTGCTGGCAGTGTCCCGGCGTGCTGCAGGCTTCCACTTCCACGCAGCTCGCGCAAAGGCCATGAGCTTCAATCACGTTGTGGCGCAGGGCGAAGCCCATTCTGGCCGCCAGCGTGTGCATGATATCTTCCACCCCTTCAGCTGCCTCTTCCTTCACCACGCCGCAGCGGTCGCAGATAAACATGGCCGAGCTGTGGGTTGGCTGGTCAAAGAGATGACACAGCACATAGCTGTTGGTCGATTCCACCTTGTGGACAAAACCCTGCTCGAGTAAGAACTCCAGCGCGCGGTAGACCGTCGGCGGCTTTGCCTGCGGCTCTTTCTCGCGCAGCAGATCCAGCAGGTCGTAGGCGCTGATTGCCCCTTGCTGCAGGCTCATCAGGCGCAACACTTCCAGACGCTGTGGGGTCAGGCGTACGCCGCGTTGCGCACACAGCTTTTCAGCATGCGCTAACATCTCTTGCGAAGGGGACTTATCCATGAGCATCCTCAGGTTGCGTGAAATTGAATCTGTTACTTTATCACGTTCCGCGGAAAACGCCGAGACCCGACGGGTGATGCGGGTCATACTTCAGATTGTCGGCGCCAGTCCACTCCCTGGCGCTGGCCGCTGACGCTCGTGGAGGCTGCGCCTTAGCCGGCCGCTAAAACCGTATGCCCGATTTAATCGCAACACGCCTGACCCAGGGTATGCTATATCTGAAGTGTCTCATTTTCGGGAGAAAACGATGAAACGACCTGATTGCATTCGCCACTGGCGCGAACTGGAAGGGCCCGACGATGCCACTTATCCCGACAGCCCGGAGCGTTTTTCCATTGGCGCGCCGCTGGGGCGCGGTTTACGCCTCAACCGGCTGGGGATCCACCACGAGAGACTGCCGCCCGGGCGGCGCACCTCTTACCCGCACGCGGAGAGCGATGAGGAAGAGTTCATCTATGTGCTGGAGGGCTATCCGGAAGTGTGGATAAACGGCTATCTCTGGAAGCTGGAGCCGGGCGATAGCGTAGGTTTCCCCGCCGGCACCGGCGTTTGCCACACTTTTCTCAATAACACCGAGCAGGAGGTTCGTCTGTTGGTGGTGGGTGAGGCCAACAAAAAGTACAACCGAATTTACTACCCGCTCAATCCCGGCTATGCCGCGACGCGCCAGGATCGCTGGGTTGATCATCCGCCGCAGTTCTTTGGCCCACATGATGGCAAACCGCGGATAAAGTAATCGACACCGGGAAGGGGCGAAGCGCGGCGCACTACGCGCCTGTGGTTTATCTTTATGCTATAGTAGCGCCCCTTTTTACCCGGATGCTTATTTATTCGCCATGATGCCTGAATCAACGTCACCTGTTTTTCCTGCTCACCGCTTCTCCATCGCGCCGATGCTCGACTGGACTGACCGGCATTGCCGCTACTTCCTGCGGCTGCTGTCGCGGCATACGCTGCTGTATACCGAAATGGTGACCACCGGGGCGATTATTCACGGCAAAGGGGACTATCTGGCCTATAGCGAAGAAGAACACCCGGTTGCTCTGCAGCTCGGCGGCAGCGATCCGCAGGCCCTGGCGCAGTGCGCGAAGCTGGCCGAGGCGCGCGGCTATGATGAGATCAATCTCAACGTCGGCTGCCCCTCCGATCGGGTGCAGAACGGGATGTTTGGCGCCTGTCTGATGGGGAATGCCCAGCTGGTGGCCGACTGTATCAAAGCGATGCGCGATGTGGTGTCGATCCCGGTCACGGTGAAGACCCGTATCGGCATCGACGACCAGGATAGCTATGAATTCCTTTGCGATTTCATTGAGACGGTCTCCGGCAAGGGCGAATGTGAGATGTTTATTATTCACGCCCGCAAAGCCTGGCTCTCCGGTCTGAGCCCGAAAGAGAACCGCGAGATCCCGCCGCTGGATTACCCCCGCGTCTGGCAGCTGAAGCGCGACTTCCCCCATCTGACGATGGCGATTAACGGCGGCATCAAATCGCTGGATGAAGTCAGAGCACAGCTTGAGCATATGGATGGGGTGATGGTCGGGCGTGAGGCCTATCAGAATCCGGGCATTCTGGCTTCGGTCGACCGGGAGATTTTCGGCGTCGCCGGTGCGGATGCCGATCCCGTGGCCGTCGTGCGGGCCATGTACCCGTATATTGAGCGCGAGCTCAGCAAGGGTACTTATCTGGGCCATATCACCCGTCATATGCTGGGACTGTTTCAGGGTATCCCGGGCGCCCGGCAGTGGCGTCGCTACCTGAGCGAGAATGCGCATAAAGCCGGCGCCGACATTGCGGTGCTGGAGCAGGCCCTGAAGCTGGTGGCCGATAAGCGTTAGTTTCTCACCAAAACCTGGTGAAATTGACCACGCCTCGCACACCATTGCGAGGCGTTTTCTTTTAAATTCAGTTGGTTATGGTTGGCATGTTTTTTGTAATACCTGCAGAGCGACATATTAATGACTGTGGGGAGAGAGCCATGCTGGAACTGTTATTTGTCATCGGATTTTTTGTCATGCTGCTGGTCACCGGCGTATCGCTGTTGGGGATTATCGCTGCCATCGTGGTGGCTACGGCGCTGATGTTCGTCGGCGGTTTGTTTGCTTTAATGATTAAATTGCTGCCGTGGCTGCTGTTGGCGGTGGTGGTGGTGTGGGTTATTCGGGCACTGAAAACCCCGGACGGAAACGCTTTTCGCGACAATAACCGTTGGCGTTACTAAGGTATTGAGGGGTATGTCACAACCTGAACAATTTTGCACAGAACCGCGTAGGCATTACTGCGCAAATCTGTCACTATTAGCGCGTTAACGAATTCATCGCGCTGTACCCTACATACAGCCGAACTAAAAAAAAGTAAGGGCTTCCCAGGTGGAAGCCCTAAACTTTTGTCCCTTTGTCCGCTTACGGCAGCAGCAGACTCGACCCCTGTGTCACCCGGCTCTCCAGAACTTCATGCGCCCGTCGCGCTTCGGTCAGCGGATAGGTCTGACTTTCGGGCACGTCCACTTTAATCACGCCGCTGGCGATCAGCGAAAACAGCTCACTGCAGGCTTCCGCCAGCTCTTCCCGGTTGGTGATATAGCCCTGCAGCGATGGGCGGGTGACGTACAGAGAACCTTTCTGGTTCAGGATCCCCAGATTAACGCCGGTTACCGGGCCGGAGGAGTTGCCAAAGCTGACCATCAGGCCGCGGCGTTGCAGACAGTCCAGAGAGGCTTCCCAGGTATCTTTCCCTACCGAGTCATAGACCACGGCGACTTTCTTACCGTCGGTGAGCGCTTTGAGCCGCTCCGCGATAGGTTCTTCGCGATAGTTAATCACCTGCCAGGCGCCCGCCGCTTTGGCGCGCTGCGCCTTCTGCGCGCTGCCGACGGTGCCGATAAGTTTCGCCCCCAGCGCTTTCGCCCACTGACAGGCTATCAGCCCCACGCCGCCGGCGGCCGCGTGAAACAGGAACATCTCATCAGGCTTAATTTCATAGGTTTTACGCAGCAGATACCAGACCGTTAATCCCTTGAGGAACGACGCGGCGGCCTGTTCGAAAGAGATGGCGTCCGGCAGGACCGCCGCTTTGTCGGCCAGCACATTGTGCACCGTGCTGTAGGCGCCGAGCGCCGACTGGGCATACACCACCCGATCGCCTACCTTAATGTGCGATACCCCATGGCCAACTTTACTGACGACGCCGGCCGCTTCGGTGCCGAGGCCGCTCGGCAGAGACGGCGGCGGATAGAGGCCGCCACGAACATAGGTGTCGATATAATTGATACCGATGGCTTTGTTTTCGACCTGAATTTCATGCTCAGCGGGATCGCGGGGCGTGAATTCAACCGCCTGAAGCACCTCCGGCCCCCCGTGTTTTGAAAATTCGATGCGTGTTGCCATGTTCGCTCCTGTGTTGTTCTGAGATTATCCAGTAAGCTTAACAGCCTGCGGCGGCGGCGACGGATTTTCTTACCCGCCTCAGGCCAGTCACGCTGAATGGGTTCTTTAGCGGCAATGGCTTTCTCGCTATACTGTCACGCTCTTTTCCGTATCGGTGAAACGTTAGGCTATGGCAGGAAATAAACCCTTCAACAAACCACAGACAGAAACCCGCGAACGCGATCCGCAGCTCGCCGGGCTGAAAGTCCCGCCGCACTCGATTGAAGCGGAGCAGTCGGTGTTGGGCGGTTTAATGCTGGATAACGAGCGCTGGGACGACGTCGCCGAACGCGTCGTTGCCGACGACTTTTATACCCGTCCGCATCGTCATATCTTTACCGAGATGGCGCGCCTGCAGGAGTCGGGTAGCCCGATTGACCTGATCACCCTTGCGGAGTCGCTGGAGCGTCAGGGACAGCTGGACAGCGTGGGCGGCTTCGCCTATCTGGCTGAACTGTCCAAAAATACCCCCAGCGCGGCAAACATCAGCGCCTATGCCGACATCGTGCGCGAACGCGCGGTCGTGCGCGAGATGATCTCGGTGGCCAATGAGATCGCCGAGGCCGGCTTCGACCCGCAGGGGCGAACCAGCGAAGATCTGCTCGACCTCGCCGAGTCCCGCGTCTTTAAAATCGCTGAAAGCCGGGCCAATAAAGACGAAGGGCCGAAAAACATCGCCGATGTCCTCGACGCCACCGTCGCCCGTATCGAACAGCTGTTCCAGCAGCCCCACGACGGCGTTACCGGAGTCAACACCGGCTACGACGACCTCAACAAAAAGACCGCCGGCCTGCAGCCGTCGGATCTGATTATCGTCGCCGCCCGTCCGTCGATGGGTAAAACGACCTTCGCCATGAACCTCGTGGAAAACGCAGCGATGCTGCAGGACAAGCCGGTACTCATCTTCAGTCTCGAGATGCCCTCGGAACAGATCATGATGCGTTCTCTGGCCTCGCTGTCGCGCGTCGATCAGACCCGCATTCGTACCGGTCAGCTGGACGATGAGGACTGGGCGCGGATCTCCGGCACCATGGGCATTCTGCTGGAAAAACGTAACATCTATATCGATGACTCCTCCGGCCTGACGCCGACGGAAGTGCGTTCCCGCGCGCGGCGTATCGCTCGCGAGCACGGCGGCATCGGGCTGATTATGATCGACTACCTGCAGCTGATGCGCGTGCCGTCGCTCTCCGACAACCGTACCCTCGAGATCGCCGAAATCTCCCGCTCGCTGAAGGCGCTGGCCAAAGAGCTGCAGGTGCCGGTGGTGGCGCTGTCGCAGCTGAACCGCTCGCTGGAGCAACGTGCCGATAAACGCCCGGTCAACTCCGACCTGCGTGAGTCCGGCTCTATCGAACAGGATGCCGACTTAATCATGTTCATTTACCGTGATGAGGTCTATCACGAGAACAGCGATCTGAAAGGCATCGCGGAAATTATCATTGGTAAACAACGTAACGGCCCGATCGGCACCGTGCGACTGACCTTCAACGGCCAGTGGTCGCGTTTCGATAATTATGCTGGCCCTCAGTATGATGATGAGTAATCCTTCCTCCTTCTTTAATTAAGGAATTCAAATGCAAGCGGCAACTGTAGTTATCAACCGCCGCGCTCTGCGACACAACCTGCAACGTCTGCGTGAACTGGCGCCTGCCAGCAAACTGGTTGCGGTGGTGAAAGCGAACGCCTACGGACACGGTCTTCTTGAGACCGCGCGAACGCTGACCGACGCCGACGCTTTTGGCGTCGCCCGCCTGGAAGAGGCGCTGCGCCTGCGAGCGGGGGGGATCGCCCAGCCGATCCTCCTGCTGGAAGGCTTTTTTGCGGCGGAAGACCTGGCGGTGATCGCCGCTCAGCGTCTGCATACGGCGGTGCATAGCCCCGAACAGCTGGCGGCGCTGGAGCAAGCCGACCTCCCCGAGCCGGTGACCGTGTGGATGAAACTGGATACCGGTATGCATCGCTTAGGGGTGCGCCCGGAGGAAGCTGAGGCGTTTTATCAGCGTCTGAGCCAGTGCAAAAACGTCCGCCAGCCGGTCAACGTGGTGAGCCACTTCGCCCGCGCCGATGAGCCGACCTGCGGCGCCACCGAACGGCAGCTGGATATCTTCACCACCTTTACCGAAGGCAAGCCGGGATGGCGCTCTATTGCCGCCTCGGGTGGCATCCTGCTGTGGCCGCAGTCGCATTATGACTGGGTGCGTCCGGGCATTATCCTGTATGGCGTGTCGCCGCTGGACGATCGCTCCACCGGGAAAGATTTTGGCTGTCAGCCGGTGATGACCCTGACGTCCAGCCTGATTGCCGTGCGCGAGCATAAAGCAGGGGAGCCCGTCGGCTACGGCGGCACCTGGATCAGCGAACGCGACACTCGGCTCGGCGTGGTCGCGATGGGCTATGGCGACGGTTATCCGCGCGCCGCGCCGTCGGGCACCCCAGTGCTGGTCAATGGCCGCGAAGTGCCGATTGTCGGCCGGGTGGCGATGGATATGATCTGTGTTGACCTCGGCCCGCAGGCCGAGGATAAAGCCGGCGACGCGGTGGTGCTATGGGGAGAGGGACTCCCGGTAGAGCGCATCGCCGAGATAACGAAAGTGAGCGCTTACGAACTTATTACGCGACTGACCTCCCGCGTCGCCATGAAATACCTCGACTGAGCCTCGTTCGTACCGGATAGCTCAGACGCTGGTCCGGTACGCAATCGGTATAGCCGCGGACAAAAAAGCGGTTTATACCGCTGCGCAGTCACTTTCCCCTCAACATCCTCTCGACCTGCCGTCATATCCGGTTTATTGTGTAAGAACCTGCCCTATGTAAACCTGGAGATACATCGCGTGTTTCAAAAAGTTGACGCCTACGCCGGCGACCCAATTCTTTCTCTGATGGAACGCTTCAAAGAAGACCCGCGAAGCGACAAAGTCAACCTGAGTATCGGGCTATATTACAACGATGACGGCATTATCCCGCAGCTGCAGGCGGTGGCGGAAGCGGAAGCGCGCCTGAACGCCGAGCCGCACGGCGCCTCGCTGTATCTGCCGATGGAAGGGCTGAGCGGCTACCGCCAGGCGATTGCCCCGCTGCTGTTTGGCGCAGAGCATACCGCGCTTAAGCAAAACCGCATCGCCTCCATTCAGACGGTCGGCGGTTCGGGCGCGCTGAAGGTCGGGGCCGACTTCCTCAAACGCTACTTTCCTGAGTCTCATGTCTGGGTCAGTGACCCGACCTGGGAAAACCACATCGCCATATTTGAAGGGGCTGGCTTCGAAGTAAGTACTTACCCCTGGTTTGATAAAGCCACCAACGGCGTGCGCTTTGAAGCGCTGCTGGCGACGCTGCAAACGCTGCCGGCGCGCGACATTGTGCTGCTGCACCCCTGCTGCCACAACCCGACCGGCGCCGACCTGACGCCGGAACAGTGGGATCGTGTGGTGGAGATCCTGAAAGCGCGTCAGCTGATCCCGTTCCTCGACATTGCCTACCAGGGCTTTGGCGCAGGGCTGGAAGAGGATGCCTACGCCATTCGCGCCATCGCCAGCGCCGGGATGCCGATGCTGGTCAGCAACTCTTTCTCCAAAATTTTCTCCCTGTACGGGGAGCGCGTCGGCGGCCTGTCGGTGGTCTGTGAAGACAGTGAAACCGCAGGCCGCGTGCTGGGCCAGCTGAAGGCCACCGTGCGCCGCAACTACTCCAGCCCGCCGAGCTTTGGCGCGCAGGTGGTGGCGACGGTGCTGAACGATGCCGGGCTGAAAGCCACCTGGCAGGCGGAAGTGGACGCCATGCGCGCGCATATCCTGACCATGCGTCAGGCGCTGGTCGACGCGCTGCAGCAGGTTGCTCCGGGCAGCAAAGTGGATTATCTGCTCAAGCAGCGCGGGATGTTCAGCTACACCGGCTTCAGCGCGGCGCAGGTGGATCGCCTGCGCGACGAGTTTGGCGTCTACCTGATTGCCAGCGGACGTATGTGCGTGGCGGGGTTAAACTCACGTAATGTTCAGCAGGTAGCGAAAGCCTTTGCCGCGGTAATGTAAGCCGCTCTCCAGCAGGTTGTCTCTGCCGGTCAACGGGCAGGGGCAACCCCCTCTGATTGTGATCATCCTCTTTTTCTATGACATCTGCGCGAAAAAGGCTTTTCATCCCTGCCGCCTGCGGGTAAGGTCGGGACGTTACTAAGCATGCACATTATTGAAAACAATAATGATTGATAGATTTAGGGATAAATATGCGCAAACTTACTCTCGCCCTTGCGGCGGCCTCTCTCCTGTTCACGCTGAACAGCGCCGTCGTGGCGCGCGCCTCCACGCCGCAGCCGCTGTGGGTCGGTACCAACGTGGCCCAGCTGGCCGAGCAGGCGCCGATCCACTGGGTTTCGGTGGCGCAAATTGAGAACAGCCTGCTGGGGCGCCCGCCGATGGCCGTCGGTTTTGATATCGATGACACCGTCCTCTTCTCCAGTCCCGGTTTCTGGCGCGGGCAAAAAACCTTCTCCCCCGGCAGTGAGGATTACCTGAAAAACCCGCAGTTCTGGGAAAAAATGAACAACGGCTGGGACGAATTCAGCATGCCAAAAGAGGTGGCGCGCCAGCTGATTGCCATGCATGTGAAGCGTGGCGACAGCATCTGGTTCGTCACCGGCCGCAGCCAGACCAAAACAGAAACCGTTTCTAAAACCCTGCAGGATTATTTCCTCATCCCGGCCGCCAATATGAACCCGGTAATTTTCGCTGGCGATAAGCCGGGTCAGAACACCAAGACCCAGTGGCTGCAGGCGAAGCAGATAAAGGTTTTCTATGGCGACTCGGATAACGACATTACCGCTGCCCGCGAGGCGGGCGCCCGCGGGATCCGCGTGCTGCGCGCCGCCAACTCCTCCTACAAGCCGCTGCCGATGGCCGGCGCGCTGGGCGAAGAAGTGATCGTCAATTCCGAATACTGATGGGCGCCTGAACGGGATAAACGGCAGCGGTGACGCTGCCGTTTTTTTATGCAAAATCCGGGGTGGAAGGTTTTACCTTTTCACGTATTGCTGCACACTTAGAGGGATTCATTCGCAAAAAGGAGTCGATGATGTGGTATCAGCAAACCCTGACGCTTGGGCCTAAATCCCGTGGTTTTCATCTGGTCACCGACGAAATCCTCGGCCAGATCCGCGGGCTGTCCGGGGTGAAGGTCGGCCTGCTACACCTCCTGCTCCAGCATACTTCCGCTTCCCTGACGCTCAACGAAAACTGCGATCCCACCGTCCGGTATGACATGGAGCAGTATTTCCTTAACGCCGTGCCGGACAATGCGCCGTACGAACATGATTATGAAGGCCCTGACGATATGCCGTCGCACATCAAATCCTCGATGCTTGGCGTGTCGCTGATGCTGCCGGTCGAGGACGGACGCGTCAGGCTGGGGACCTGGCAGGGCATCTGGCTGGGGGAGCATCGGATACACGGCGGTTCGCGGCACATCGTTGCGACGCTCATGGGGGAATAAAAGATGACAATTTCGGAGTTATTGCAGTACTGCATGGCGAAGCCGGGAGCAGAGCAGAGCGTCCACAGCGACTGGAAAGCCACGCAGATTAAGGTCTCGGACGTGCTGTTTGCCATGGTGAAGGAGGTCGAAGACCAGCGGCCGGCGGTTGCGTTGAAGGCGAGTCCGGAGCTGGCGGAGCTCCTGCGGCAGCAGCATCGCGACGTCCGGCCCAGCAAGCATCTCAATAAAGCGCACTGGAGCACCGTCTTTCTGGATGGCTCGCTGCCGGATTCGCAAATCTACTACCTGGTCGATGCGTCTTACCAGCAGGCGGTGAAAATGCTGCCGGAGCCGGTCCGGCAGCAGCTTTCCCGCTAATTATTTCAGCATCGGCTTCAGGAAGCGCGCGGTGTGCGAGGCTTCGCACTCAGCGACGGTTTCCGGCGTACCGGAAACCAGAATTTCGCCGCCGCCGCTGCCGCCTTCCGGGCCGAGATCGACAATCCAGTCGGCAGTTTTTATCACGTCGAGGTTGTGCTCAATCACCACGATGGTATTGCCCTGATCGCGCAGCTGGTGCAACACTTCCAACAGCTGCTGGATATCGGCGAAGTGCAGACCGGTGGTTGGCTCATCGAGGATATACAGCGTCTGCCCGGTACCGCGTTTGGACAGCTCGCGCGCCAGCTTGACGCGCTGTGCCTCGCCGCCGGAGAGCGTCGTCGCCGACTGGCCAAGGCGAATATAGGTCAGCCCGACGTCCATCAGCGTTTGCAGCTTACGCGCCAGCGCCGGAACCGCATCGAAGAACTCACGGGCTTCTTCAATGGTCATATCCAGCACTTCATGAATCGTTTTGCCTTTGTACTTAATCTCCAGCGTTTCGCGGTTATAGCGTTTGCCTTTGCACTGGTCGCACGGTACGTAGATATCCGGCAGGAAGTGCATCTCGACCTTGATCACGCCGTCGCCCTGGCAGGCTTCACAGCGGCCGCCGCGCACGTTAAAGCTGAAGCGGCCCGGCGTGTAGCCACGCGAACGTGATTCCGGCACCCCGGCGAAGAGCTCGCGCACCGGCGTAAACACCCCGGTATAGGTCGCGGGGTTGGAGCGCGGCGTACGGCCGATCGGGCTCTGGTCGATATCGATGACTTTATCGAAGTGCTCCAGCCCCTGAATATCGCGATACGGCGCCGGTTCGGCGATGGTCGCCCCGTTAAGCTGACGCTGGGCAATCGGGAACAGGGTATCGTTGATCAGCGTGGATTTACCCGACCCTGAAACGCCGGTAATACAGGTGAAGAGCCCCACCGGCAGCGTCAGCGTTACGTCTTTCAGGTTGTTACCGCGCGCGCCGGTCAGTTTGAGGACTTTCTCCGGATCGGCGGGCACGCGCTGCTTCGGCACTTCAATTTTGCGCTTGCCGCTCATGAACTGGCCGGTCAGGGATTCCGGGACGGCCATAATGGCCTCCAGCGGCCCTTCCGCCACCACCTGGCCGCCGTGGACCCCGGCCCCAGGGCCGATATCGATCACATGGTCGGCGGCGCGAATGGCGTCTTCGTCATGCTCAACGACGATCACCGTGTTGCCTAAATTACGCAGGTGGATCAGGGTCCCGAGCAGGCGCTCGTTATCGCGCTGGTGCAGGCCGATGGAGGGCTCATCCAGGACGTACATCACGCCAACCAGTCCGGCGCCAATCTGGCTCGCCAGACGGATACGCTGGGCCTCGCCGCCGGAGAGCGTTTCCGCCGAACGGGAGAGCGTCAGGTAGTTGAGGCCGACGTTGACGAGGAACTTCAGGCGATCGCCAATCTCTTTCAGCACTTTTTCGGCGATTTTCGCCCGCTGGCCGGAGAGTTTCAGATTGTTGAAGAAGTCCATCGCGTGGCCGATGCTCATATCGGAAATGGTCGGCAGTGGGGTGTTTTCCACAAACACGTGGCGCGCCTCGCGGCGCAGACGCGTACCGTCGCAGCTGGCGCACGGGCGATTGCTGATGAACTTCGCCAGCTCTTCGCGCACCGCGCTGGATTCCGTCTCTTTGTAGCGGCGCTCCATGTTATGCAGCACGCCTTCGAACGGATGGCGGCGTACCGAGGTGTCGCCGCGGTCGTTCATGTATTTGAATTCAATATTCTCTTTACCGGAACCGTACAGGACCACTTTCTGCACGCTGGCGCTGAGAGTGCCCCACGGCGCTTCGACGTCGAACTTGTAGTGCTCCGCCAGCGACTTCAGCATCTGGAAGTAGTAGAAGTTACGTCGATCCCAGCCGCGGATGGCGCCGCCCGCCAGCGACAGCTCCGGATTTTGCACCACGCGATCGGGGTCGAAATATTGCTGCACGCCGAGGCCGTCGCAGGTCGGGCAGGCGCCCGCCGGGTTGTTGAAGGAGAACAGGCGCGGCTCCAGCTCGCGCATGCTGTAGCCGCAGATCGGGCAGGCGAAGTTGGCGGAAAACAGCAGTTCTTCCGCTTTCTCATCATCCATATTGGCCACGATGGCGGTACCGCCGGAGAGCTCCAGCGCGGTTTCAAACGACTCGGCCAGACGTTGCGCCAGATCGTCGCGGACCTTGAAGCGGTCAATTACCACCTCGATGGTGTGTTTCTTCTGCAGCTCCAGCTTCGGCGGATCCGAGAGATCGCAGACTTCGCCGTCGATCCGTGCGCGGATATAGCCCTGGCTGGCGAGGTTTTCCAGCGTTTTGGTGTGCTCGCCTTTGCGCTCTTTAATGATGGGCGCGAGCAGCATCAGGCGCTGACCTTCCGGCTGAGAGAGCACGTTATCGACCATCTGGCTGACGGTCTGCGCCGCCAGCGGCACGTCGTGGTCCGGACAGCGCGGCTCGCCGACGCGGGCGTACAGCAGACGCAGGTAGTCGTGAATTTCGGTAATCGTACCCACCGTCGAGCGGGGGTTGTGAGAGGTTGATTTCTGTTCGATGGAAATCGCCGGCGACAGCCCTTCGATATGGTCGACGTCCGGCTTCTCCATCAGCGACAGGAACTGTCGCGCATAGGCGGAGAGCGATTCGACGTAGCGACGCTGGCCTTCGGCATACAGGGTGTCGAAAGCCAGTGAAGATTTGCCAGACCCGGAAAGCCCGGTGACGACAATGAGTTTGTCGCGCGGGATAACGAGGTTGATGTTTTTGAGATTATGGGTGCGGGCGCCCCGAACTTCGATCTTATCCATTCACCTTTCCCGGTAGGTAGATACACGGATTGCCTGGTTTGCTTGAAGGACAAACGGCAGAAACGGCTAATTATGACACAATTTAACCTGTCTGGATATACAGTATTGGAATGGCGCTGCGGGAAGCGTGTGAAAATTTGCATAGCGGCGGCATGTTTTCTGGAATTGGCTTAGCAGCTATCAAATTGTCCCTTTGTGGTGTTAGAATTCCCGGTTTACACTTATACAAAACGTATTATTCAGGAGATTCGATCATGGCCAGCAGAGGCGTAAACAAGGTGATTCTCGTCGGTAATCTGGGGCAGGACCCGGAAGTACGCTACATGCCAAGTGGCGGCGCAGTCGCCAACTTCACGCTGGCAACTTCCGAATCCTGGCGTGACAAGCAGACCGGCGAAATGAAAGAGCAGACTGAATGGCACCGCGTTGTGCTGTTCGGCAAACTGGCGGAAGTCGCTGGTGAGTACCTGCGTAAAGGCTCTCAGGTGTACATTGAAGGCCAGCTGCGTACCCGCAAGTGGACCGATCAATCCGGTCAGGACAAATACACCACTGAAGTGGTGGTGAACGTTGGCGGCACCATGCAGATGCTGGGCGGCCGTCAGGGCGGCGGCGCACCGGCAGGCGGCGGCCAGCAGCAGGGCGGTTGGGGTCAGCCTCAGCAGCCGCAGGGCGGCAACCAGTTCAGCGGCGGCGCGCAGTCCCGTCCGCAGCAGCAGGCTCCGGCAGCGCCTTCCAACGAACCGCCGATGGACTTCGACGACGATATCCCGTTCTAAGGCTTGCCTTAGACGCAATAGCCGCGTAGTTAAAACAGAAAGCCCCGGTTTCGCCGGGGCTTTTTTTATGATTATTCCACCACCGCCTCAGGAGTCGTTTTGACCACTGATCGCGGATCGCGAGCGCTTCAGGCCGCGGGCACCTGAGCGGTTGCGGGCGTCGCCACGCCTGGCTGCGGTGCGGCGGGCTGTGTCGCTGGCCTCTGCCGCGGCGCGGCCGTCGCTTTTTGTTTGCGGGCCATGTCATCGACGATCAGCCGATAGGCGATGTAATACTTATAGATATTGCTGACGTAGGTCACCGTTTCCGCGCCGATTTTTTCTGCCGCCAGATTTTCGACATTACCGAACCAGACGTTTGGATCAAACCCGCGCTGTTTGGTCATGGTGCGCAGGCGGGCGATACGCGCTGGACCGGCGTTGTAGGAAGCAAAGGTAAATAGCGCTTTATCCAGCCGGGTCATGGGCTCATCAGCATAGTATCGATCTATCATCCAGCGCATATATTTCACGCCAGCATGAATGTTGGGATCCAGCTGTTTAATATCGCCCACCTTCAGCTCTCTTCCGGTGCTGGGCATCACCTGCATCACCCCGACGGCGCCGACGTGGCTTCGAACCGACTGGTTCAGCCGCGACTCCTGGTATCCCTGGGCCGCCATCAGCAGCCAGTCGACATCGTAGCGATCGCCATATTTACGGAAGACGTCCACCATGGCGAGGAACTTGCGCCGTTCCTGACTCGCTGCGGCATTTTTGACATATTTAGCGTTTTTCAGGTAACGCAGCAGGAGAGTATTGCCCAGCGTGGTGCCCTGACGATTCTTTTTCACGAAGTTGTTC
This sequence comes from Klebsiella sp. JB_Kp004, assembly GCF_040065795.1. Lineage (NCBI taxonomy): Bacteria > Pseudomonadati > Pseudomonadota > Gammaproteobacteria > Enterobacterales > Enterobacteriaceae > Klebsiella > Klebsiella sp. JB_Kp004. Next base: position 54,402 of record NZ_JBEAKW010000032.1, read on the forward strand.
AGCAGCGCCAGCAGCTGTGGACTGTCCTGGCGTACCGCCCACGCAATGTTGCCGCCGTCGCGCAGCACCACGTTGTCATGGACCTGGATTTTCGGAAACACCTGTTTCCAGAAAACAGCTTTATGCTGATCGACGACGATCAACGGCACCAGCCCGGCGTTGAGCATTTCCAGCAGATCTTCATCCTCCAGCGCTTCCGGCGCCGCTTCCAGGGTAACCGGCGGTCTTGACTCACTGGCAAATCGGGCGTTCAGCGCTTGCAGACTGTCGTAATAGCTGGAGGAGCGGCGAACAAAGACTGTTTGACCGGAGAGCTGCTCCAGGCTGTCGACCTTTGGCGACGCCGGGCCGGAGATCAGCAACTCTTTGACGCCGCTGTAGAGCGGCTGAGCGAAAGCGGCCTGGGCTTCCCGCGACGAAGTGATGGTCAGGTTGGCGGCGACGATATCCCCTTTACCTTCATTGAGCGCGGTGAAGAGATTATCCCGGCTGACCGGCACGAAAACGATATGCAGCTTCAGGTGGCGCTGTTTCAGCTTTTTATCCCTGGCCAGCTGTTTATTCAGATCTTTTTCCAGCGCCATGAAAATGTCGTGCGTCGCTCCGCGTTGGGTTCCCTTATCAATAAAAAAGAAGGTCTTGCTGTAGGTGGTTAATACCCGGATGGTGCGCCGATCAAGCATGCCAGGCAGATCGCCTTTCCACGGCTGCAGCATGTCGTCGATATGGATTGACAGCGTGTTGTCTTCGGTTGCCACCGGCGGCGCTTTTTCCGCCTCCGCCGCAAGCAGGATAGGGGCGAATAACAGCGTCGCGAGGCAGGTGAGCCAGGCGATAAACAGGCGTGATAGCAAGTTGGCGTTCATGGAGGAACACTCCGCAGGGGGATGTGTTTATTTTAGCAGAACGGCTGCCGTTAGCCGGATTCAATAATAGGAAAATAACGCTGATAAACCTGAACATGCCGCCGAGTATCGTTCGGCAGATTATTATTATTTGGCTATGCAGGAAGGGAAAAGAGAATAGCGAAGAAGGAAGATCTGATGATATTTCAGGGCCAGTCATAAGGCTTCCGTTTGCGTTAATTATCGGCAGATATTATTGCGGTTGAATAAACCCCAGGCAGGCCCGTTGGGCCTGCCTGCTGTGTGGATCAGGGCTGCACCACTTTCCAGATGGTATATTTCTCTTCGCCCGGTTTTACCGCCTGAGCAAAGTGCTGGTTTAAATGGCTGGCGGTGAACATTACCGCGCCGTCCGGGCCGATAGTCGGCGTATCGGGCCAGTATACGCGCTCGTCAGCGGCCAGCAGGGTGAACTGTCCGCTCTGCGGGCGATACCGGACAATACCGTTATGGGTCACATCGGTGATATAGAGCGCGCCATGCTTATCGACCACGATGCCATCGCTATTCCCGCCGACCTCACCCGCTGTACGGATGGCGGCGGCGAGTTGTCGTTCGCTCATGGCGGGATCGCGCAGCGCGGCGGTGGCGATGGTCCGCGCCGTGGTGCCGGTGGTGACCGTCCAGTAGAGGGTTTCCTGGTCCGGTGACAGCGCGATACCGTTGATGCCCAGAATAATGGGATTGCCCGGCCAGACGGTTTCCCCATGGGACGTCACCTGCAGGCCGGCAACCGGCATCAGCGCCGGGTGCTTATTCAGTACCCGGCGAACCGTCCCACGCTGAGCATCCACAACGATCAGTCCGGCCTGGTTATCCGGCGCGCTGCGCAGGCCGCTGTCGGCGATATAGGCCACCCGGCGCGCTTCATCGACCACAATATCGTTAAGAAAGCTCCCTTCACGATCGGCAACGCTGTCGAGCGGAATACGCTGCACCAGTTTGCCGTCGCTGAGCGCATAAATCATGATCTTTTGCGCCTCCGGCGGCGCCGTCTTTTCGCCGGCGACAAAGCCCTGATCTAATGCCCACAGCCAGCCGTTGCGGTGGTCGACATAAAAGCCCAGCACATTGCGCAGGTGCGTGCGGGGATCGGCGCTGATGCTGTTCGCCTCGGTGGATGGAAAGGCGGTAAGGCGTGCGGGGCCGCTCAGCGACGCGGTATCGAGCAGGCTGAGCGTAGCGGGCGCCTGGGGCGAGATCAGGCGTGGGGTACTGACAAACGCCCGGCCAGCGGCGTCAAAATGCAAGCCCGCGATGGGGGCATCGACGGAGCGCGCATCGACGCGCTGCTCCCAGGTTACTCCGGCATAACTGCGCCAGAGCGCTAAATGGGCGGGGTCGTCGGCTCCTGCCGCCAGCGCGTTCTGTCCCAGGGACAGTAGGCCGAGAATAACAAGTGAAAAACGATGCATTATGGTCTCCAGGAAGCAGAAAAACGAGAGAGGGTTGGTTAGCTCTGGTAAAGGATTTTATTAATTCCCCTGGCGAAGATAAGATGCCGGGAATGACAATCATTTGTTCTCTGGAGAACCAAATGGCCCGGCGGTTTGATTATCTTTCGGATGTGGAAGTGTTTCTGGCTGTGGCCGAGCGCGGGTCATTTACCGCCGGCGCGGTGGCGCTATCGTCAACGCCGTCGGTGCTCAGCCGGGCCGTCACCCGTCTTGAGACGCGCCTGGGATGTCAGCTGCTGCGCCGTTCCACCCGGCGGATCAGCCTGACTGAGGCCGGAAATGCTTACCTGATTCAGGTCCGCCAGGCATTTGAGGTGCTGGATAATGCCGAACGGGAGGCGCAGGGGCAAGAAGGGTCGCTGTCCGGACGCGTAAAGCTGAGCGTACCCACCACCTGGGGACACTACCGTCTGCCGCCGCGCCTGGCGCTGTTCCGTCAATTACATCCCGACGTACAGATTGAGCTGAATATGACCAACCGTAATGTCGATATTATCGCCGAAGGTTTCGACCTGGTGGTGCGCCAGGGACATTTACCCGACAGTGGTCTGGTGGCAAAAAAACTGGAGGATGCCGGGCTATGTCTGGTGGCCTCGCCGGCTTATTTATGCTCTACGACGCAACCGCTCAATAAAATAGCCGATTTGCGCCATCATTCATGCCTGACATTTATTTTGCCGGCGACGGGAAAAGTTGCGGAATGGGTATTTCGTGAAAATGACCAGGATATTAACTGGCTACCGCCTTCCTCCCTGCATGTTTCTGATGATGTGCTCGGGGTAGTCTCGTTGGCCCTCGCAGGGGCGGGGATCTGCCAGAGCTATGCGTTTATTGTGCAGGAGGCGGTGGCGCGTGGGGAGCTGGTCCCTGTGCTTCCAGCATTCGCCGGACGCTCACGGCCTTTCTCGGTCGTTTACCCGCCGCATAAAAGCCAGTCAGCCGCCGCACGGGCGTTGATTGCGCTGCTGACCCTGCCGGCGGAAGCTTTGGCGACGCTCAGCGCCACATCGTCTGATACGAATGGATGAAGACTCATCCAAAGGGACTAATACATATTGTCAATTATTTTTATTTAATCTTATTTTTTATTGTATTTTCTTTTCTTAGGTTGATTTGTTTCTATTTTTATAGCGTCTAATCATTAATCTCTCGACGAAAAGTAAACGTTACTAATAATTGAGTATGTTGTTAGGAATTGTCTTAAGTCAAATAATTGTCAGGGATGCTTGCAGTTTATATTAATGAATGCTATCACTATATACGGTAACAATTTGTAGCATTTATATAAGGAAGGAATATGAAATGGACTATTCTTAATACTCTGATCTGCCCGCAATCCGGCATCGCCTTTTCGGCGATATCCAGCCTGCGTTTCTTAAAATTTATTATGTGGTACGAGGCCGATGTGATCCTGCTGCCTGGCGAGACAATGAAGCTCTATTCCTCAAGAGTTTTAATTAATGACCAGTATCATTCATTAAAAATCTACAATATTGCGGTGTACGACGAGGCGCAGTGGGAAATATTACGCGAGCGGCCATCGTGCCCATACCATGCCGGCGGCGAGCGGTCTGACTCCTGTTTTTACCAGTCCTTTTGCGCGATTAAGCGCTGCCCGAATAATATTCCCCGCAGCGAAACCTGGCGGTAGTCAGGCCACGCCGGGGGCGGTGTAGCGTCATTTCTCCAGCAGGGCGGCCAGTCGTGGCTGGACGCCTGCGCAGCCGGCCAGCACGCGGTTACCTCGCCGCAGCCCCTCATTGGCGAGAAACGCATTGCACGTTCCGCCCGCCTCCTCAATCAACAGCATGCCTGCCAGCGCGTCCCAGCTGTTCATATGCGCTTCATAATAGGCATGGAGCTGGCCGGCGGCGTTATCAGAGCAGACATCATCCACCCCGGGGATCGTTGCCGCCAGCATCTTTGTTTTTCTGGAGTCGTTGGATGAGTTTATCGGCACCTTCTTCGTCGGGGCGCCGGATGTCACTACGCTGCCGCTGCTGCTCTATAACGCCAGCATATCGGGTAACTATCAGGTTTCGTCGATTACCGCGCTGATTTTGCTGGCGCCATCGCTGCTCTTTATGGTGGTGATCCATAAATTTATGCGTCCGGAGATGATGGCGAAACTGGGGAAATAAGGGCTGCAGAAAACGAAAAAGCTTCCCGGTGGGAAGCTTTTTAACCTCAGGTCATCATCATTGGCCATTCTGGCGGTGTCTGACTCATGACTTCAATCATCACGTCTTTGATATTGCCCCAGATTTTGGCAATATCGAGCAGGGTGATGCCGAGCAAACCGGTGGCGAACCAGCAGGCGGCGGCAAGGCCGAGGCAGCTGCAGATCACTGCCAGACCGGCATAATCGCTTTTGCGAAGTTGGATATTCAGTGAACTGGCAAGAAACATCAGTACCGCGCTCACCAGGGGCCAGCGCAACAACACAACACTGGTAGTAATGGAAGCCATTAACCTGTCCTCAAAGAAAGTCGGGGAGCCATGGACGACCTGGCGCGACTGACGATGGCATAGCGCTCTGGTCTCAACTGGCGTACTAGAGAGTGATGAAACGCCATTTCTGTTTCATCAACTTGTGTGAACTATATCACACTTGGCGCTTTATTCACCAGTCAAAAAATGAGCTTTCGCTGCGCTTAATAACAATGTTATTTATGTGGATATTAGTAAGTAAACTCCGATGGTCTTATTTTCATTCTCTTGCTAATGATTATTATTCTGCGGGTTTTATTACTTGTTCTTGTTTAATACACGGAGAAACCGAGTCAGAAGCGCGTCTATTCTTAATCTTGGCGGAATATCTTCCGAATACCTGATAAATAAGTATTATTCTTCCCTGTCAGTGGTAAAGCTGACGCCCGTGAGGGCTGGCGGAAATCTGCTGATGTCTATCGCAGTCGCGATTGCTAACGTGTTTGGGCTACCTTAATTAAGGCATATCGCATGGATGTAAGCGTAAATGGGTGACAGTGCGCCGCAAAAGGCGCTAAGGCTCATCGGAACGGGTTTGGTTATTTTATTGCCAGTAGTACTGGCATTGTGGTTTGCCCAACTGCGGGCGAAAGCCGAAACCATTGATCAATTACACTCATTTTCGCAGCTGGCGCTGCAAAAAACGGAAATGGTCATCCGCGAAGCGGATCAGGCTCGGGCGAAAGCCAGCCAGTATCGCGGGGAGCTGTGCTCAGCGGACCATCAGCGTTATTTATTGCATATTGTTCGCGGCCTGCTGTATGTGGAAGATCTGATCTACGCTAACGGCCAGCGCTTTATCTGTTCAACGTCCGTTCATCAGCAAACCGGCTGGCGGATGCCGGCGGCCAATTACACCAAAAAGCCGGATGTCGCGATTTACTATTACCGGGACACGCCGTTTTATCCCGGCTTTGCCATGAATTATATGCAGAAGGGGCCCTATGTGGTGGTGGTCAATCCCTTCTCGTACAGCTCGGTAATCGCCAGCGATCGCGATTTAGCCTATGGCGTGTTCGATACCAAAACCAACCTCTTTTTCTCGGTGAGTAACAATGTCGAGCCCGCGGAGCTCCATGCGTTAATTCGCGAAGGCGATACCTTTTTTAATCAGAATGGCCGGGTGTATACGATAGCCCGCTCCGCTATCCGGCCGATCGCCGTCATTATGTCCACCTCGCGGGCCAGCTATTATCATAACTTTTGTGACCAGGCCAGCCTGACGCTGCCGCTGGGGATCATTTGCAGTATTTTACTGGTGCTGGTGTGGTCGCGCACCCGCCGGCAGTATCACTCGCCGCGCAATATGCTGCAGCGGGCTCTGAGCTGCCGCCAGCTGCGCCTGCACTACCAGCCGATTATCGATATTAAAAATAACCGCTGCGTCGGGGCGGAAGCGCTGCTGCGCTGGCCAGGGTTTGACGGTCCGGTGATGAACCCGGCGGAGTTTATTCCGCTGGCGGAAAATGAAGGCATGATTGCCCAGGTGACGGACTACGTGGTGGATGAGCTGTTTTACGAAATGGGAGAGTTTCTTGCCAGCCATCCGCAGCTGTACGTGGCGATCAATCTCTCTGCGTCGGATTTCCACTCGGCGCGGCTGATTTCACAGATCAGTGAGAAAGCGCGCAGCTATGCGGTCTGTATCGGGCAGATCAAAATCGAAGTAACCGAGCGGGGGTTTATCGACGTACCGAAGACCACGCCGGTGATTCAGGCGTTCCGCGAAGCGGGCTATGAAATTGCCATCGATGATTTCGGCACCGGCTATTCGAATCTGCATAATCTGCACGCCCTGAACGTCGATATCCTTAAAATCGATAAAACCTTCGTTGATACGCTGACCACCAACAACACCAGCCACCTGATTGCCGAACACATCATCGAGATGGCGCGCGGGTTGCGTCTAAAGACTATCGCGGAAGGCGTGGAGACGCCTGAGCAGGTAAGCTGGCTCTACAAGCGCGGCGTGCAGTATTGCCAGGGCTGGCTGTTTGCGAAAGCGATGCCGGCGCGGGAGTTTATGCAGTGGTTAGCCAATGCGCCCGCGCCCGTGAACGTGCCTCAGCCGTCGCGTCACGCGGAGATCTGATGGCGGTAGTCGCTGGGGGTGCGGTCGAACTCCCGGCGGAAAACCCGCGAGAAGGTTTGCTGCGAGACGTAGCCCAGATCCATGGCGATATCAAAGATCGGCCGCTGGGTGGTTCGCAACGCCTCCGCCGCCAGCAGCAGACGGCGCTGACGAATATAATCCCCCAGCGTCTGATGCATCACGGTGCGGAACATCCGCTGCAGGTACCACTTCGAGTATCCTGACTTTCTGGCGACTACATCAATGTTAAGTGGTTGATCGATATGTTCATCAATCCATTCAATCAGTGTTTGAATAATATCCTGATGGGACATAAAGCGGCCTCTCTCAATTCTCGATTCGTCGTTTTGTCTGCGGGCGAGTATAATTCCTCAAGTTAACTTGAGGTAAAGCGCTTTATGGAAAAGAAATCACCCCGCATCAAAATGCTGCTGACGCCCGGGGAAGTGGCAAAACGAACCGGCGTGGCGGTCTCGGCCCTCCATTTTTATGAGAGTAAAGGGCTGATCCACAGCCAGCGGAATGCCGGCAATCAGCGGCGCTACCGGCGCGATGTCCTGCGCGCGGTGGCGATTATCAAAATTGCGCAACGTATCGGCATCCCTCTGGCCACCATCGGCGACGCGTTTGGCGTGCTGCCGGAAGGGCACAATCTCAGCGCAAAAGAGTGGAAAATGCTGTCATCACAGTGGCGCGAGGAGCTGGACCGGCGTATCCACACCCTGACGGCGCTGCGCGACCAGCTCGACGGCTGCATCGGCTGCGGCTGTTTATCGCGGCGCGACTGCCCGCTACGCAACCCGGGCGATAAACTGGGGGAAGAGGGGACCGGCGCCCGGCTGCTGGAGGAGGAGTGATAAAACTAAAGCGCCACAACTGGGCGCTTTAGTTGTTTTCCGGTCTTGGTCTTTCGCATTATCTCGTTGGTTCACGAGAGGGTTTCCCCCGACGTCGACGTCCCTCAGTATTGCGCAATCTGTTGATGGAGGTTCCGGTTTGCGTCGACACTTTAACTATGGCATCTGCCGCCGTTTTTTCCTCACTATTTTGCCGAAATTTTCCCGGCAATCAGCGCCTGTTCCTATAGTTAATTTGAACAAACCACGGGAGAGGCCCATGCTGACGGTACATCATCTTAATCAGTCACGATCGCAACGCGTACTGTGGGCGCTTGAGGAGCTACAGCTGCCTTATCAGATAGTCCGCTATCAGCGGGAAAAGTCGATGCTGGCGCCAGCGGCATTGAAGAAAATCCACCCGCTGGGTAAATCGCCAGTGCTGGAAGACAACGGCAATGTGCTGGCGGAGTCCGGAGCGATCCTTGAGTATTTGCAGGAGAGCTGGGACAGCGATGGGCTGCTGAAGCCACAGGGCGCGGATGACAAACTGCAGTACCGCTTCTGGCTGCACTATGCCGAAGGCTCGCTGATGCCGCTGCTGTTAATGAAGTTGGTGTTTGCCAGCCTCGGCAAACCCCCGGTGCCCTTTGGCGTCCGCTCGCTGGGCTCGCTGCTGGGCAAAGGTATCCAGAAAGCGTGGCTCGATCCTCAGCTGGCCACCCATGCGCGGTTCATTGACGACCATCTTGCCACGCGGCCATGGTTTGCCGGCGATCGGCTGAGCATGGCCGATATCCAGATGAGCTTCCCGGTGATGGCGCTGCTGGCCCGCGGCGGCATGCATGATCTTCGCCATATTGAGGCCTGGCGACAGCGGGTGGAGCAGCGCCCGGCCTGGCAGCGGGCTATCGAGCGCGGCGGCCCCTTCACCTTACCCGGCGCCTGAAGTATCAGCGGATCCGATGACGCGGCTAAATGAAAGCAACTCACTAAAAAATTGTTAGCGGATTGCGCATGGACGATAACGTTTGCGCATCGGCTGGTTATTTTCTGTTCGTCATAAGCGAAATTTAGCGAAATACGATAAACATCGGTTGAAAAGGGTTATCTAAAGGCCGGATAATCGTTTGCCTTTCTGTTTTACTCCCTCTTTTTTCTGCTAGCCGGGGGGAGTTGATAAGGTTGACACACTGTAGTGTATGCGCGGAGTTAAACGTTTGCTTTTTTGCGGCCCCCCTGGCGCTGCGATTCGGTACAAGGAGATCGCGTTTAACTGGCAGTGGAAGGTCCACCACGCATATCAACGAACAATAAAAATTTTCAGGGGAAGTTTTCTATGTCTACGCCTTCAGCGCGTACCGGCGGTTCATTAGACGCCTGGTTTAAAATTTCGGCGCGCGGTAGCACCGTGCGTCAGGAGATTGTTGCAGGTCTTACTACCTTTCTGGCAATGGTGTACTCCGTCATCGTGGTGCCGGGCATGCTCGGAAAAGCGGGCTTCCCGCCGGCCGCGGTGTTTGTTTCTACCTGTCTGGTGGCGGGCGTTGGCTCGCTGGCGATGGGATTATGGGCAAACCTGCCGATGGCCATCGGCTGCGCTATCTCGTTGACCGCTTTCACCGCCTTCAGCCTGGTGCTGGGGCAACACATCAGTATTCCGGTGGCGCTCGGCGCGGTATTCCTGATGGGCGTCCTGTTTACGGTGATCTCGGCAACCGGCATCCGTAGCTGGATCTTGCGCAACCTGCCGCAGGGCGTGGCCCACGGTACCGGGATCGGGATCGGTCTGTTCCTGCTGCTGATTGCCGCCAATGGCGTTGGCCTGGTGATCAAAAACCCGCTGGACGGTCTGCCGGTGGCGTTGGGGAACTTTGACAGCTTCCCGGTGGTGATGTCGCTGATTGGCCTCGCGGTGATCATCGGTCTGGAAAAAATGAAGGTACCGGGCGGTATTCTGCTGACCATTATCGGCGTGTCGATTGTCGGCCTGATTTTCGATCCTAACGTCCATTTCTCCGGGATTTTCGCCATGCCATCCCTGAGCGATGACCAGGGCAACTCGCTGATTGGCAGTCTGGATATCGTCGGCGCGCTAAATCCGGTCGTGCTGCCCAGCGTACTGGCCCTGGTGATGACGGCGGTCTTTGACGCTACCGGCACCATCCGCGCGGTGGCCGGTCAGGCGAACCTGCTGGACAAAGACGGACAGATCATCAACGGCGGTAAAGCGCTGACCACCGACTCCCTGAGCAGCGTCTTCTCTGGCTTAGTCGGGGCGGCGCCGGCGGCGGTGTATATCGAATCGGCGGCGGGTACAGCAGCCGGCGGTAAAACCGGCCTGACCGCGGTGACGGTAGGGGTCCTGTTCCTGCTGATCCTGTTCCTCTCTCCGCTCTCTTATCTGGTGCCGGCCTACGCGACCGCGCCGGCGCTGATGTACGTCGGCCTGCTGATGCTGAGCAACGTGGCGAAGATCGATTTCAATGACTTTGTTGACGCCATGGCTGGCCTGATCACCGCGGTGTTTATCGTGCTGACCTGCAACATCGTGACCGGCATCATGATCGGTTTCGCGACCCTGGTGATCGGCCGTCTGGTCTCCGGCGAGTGGCGCAAGCTGAACCTCGGCACGGTGATTATCGCTGTGGCGCTGGTGGTGTTCTACGCCGGCGGGTGGGCGATTTAAACCCTTTGTGCTCCTCACGGGCGGCTCAGGCCGCCCGTTTTATTTTTAAGCCACATCCTGTTTCCATTTGCGTTAATCTGGGTAGCGTATGATTCAAAGGCAAGACGCCTCACAGGTATAAAAGAAAACGCAGCAAACAGGGAACACATGGAAATATTCTTTACCATCCTCATCATGACCCTTGTGGTCTCACTCTCCGGGGTAGTGACGCGCGTACTGCCCTTTCAGGTTCCACTCCCACTGATGCAAATCGCCATTGGCGCGCTTCTGGCGTGGCCGACCTTTGGTTTGCATGTTGAATTTGATCCAGAGCTGTTTCTGGTCCTGTTTATCCCGCCGCTGTTGTTCGCCGACGGCTGGAAAACGCCAACTCGCGAATTCATTGAGCACGGGCGCGAGATCCTCGGCCTGGCGCTGGCGCTGGTGGTCGTAACGGTGGTCGGCATCGGCTTTCTGATCTACTGGATTGTGCCGGGCATTCCGCTGATCCCGGCGTTCGCGCTGGCGGCCGTGCTGTCGCCGACCGATGCCGTGGCGCTCTCGGGTATCGTCGGGGAAGGGCGGATACCGAAAAAAATCATGGGTATTTTGCAGGGTGAGGCGCTGATGAACGACGCCTCCGGCCTGGTCTCGCTCAAGTTTGCCGTCGCGGTGGCGATGGGCACCATGGTCTTTACCGTCGGCGGCGCCACCGTCGAGTTTCTGAAAGTGGCGATTGGCGGCGTGCTGGCCGGGTTTGTGGTGAGCTGGTCGTATGGCCGCTCGATGCGCTTCCTCAGCCGCTGGGGCGGTGACGAGCCCGCCACGCAGATCGTCCTGCTGTTCCTGCTGCCGTTTGCCTCCTATCTGATTGCCGAACATATCGGCGTCTCCGGCATTCTGGCGGCGGTGGCGGCAGGGATGACCATCACCCGTTCCGGCGTGATGCGTACCGCGCCGCTGGCGATGCGCCTGCGCGCCAACAGCACCTGGGCGATGCTGGAGTTTGTCTTTAACGGCATGGTGTTTCTGCTGTTGGGCCTGCAGCTGCCGGATATCCTCTCCAGCTCGCTGGTGGCGGCGGAAGCCGACCCCAATGTCGAGACCTGGATGCTGTTTACCGACATCATCCTGATCTATGCCGCGCTGATGCTGGTGCGTTTTGGCTGGCTGTGGTCGATGCGTAAGCTTAGCCAGCGCTTCCTTAAGAAGAAACCGATGGAGTTTGGCTCCTGGACCACGCGCGAGCTGCTGATCTCCTCCGTTGCCGGGGTGCGCGGGGCGATTACCCTCGCCGGTGTGCTCTCTATTCCGCTGTTGCTGCCGGACGGGAATGTCTTTCCGGCGCGCTATGAGCTGATTTTCCTCGCCGCCGGGGTGATCCTGTTCTCGTTGTTCGTTGGGGTGATTGCGCTGCCGATCCTGCTGCGCCACATTGAATCGAGCGATAATGTGCAGCAGCGGAAAGAGGAGCGTCTGGCGCGCGCGGCGACGGCGGACGTGGCGATTGTGGCGATCCAGAAGATGGAAGAGCGGCTGGCGGCGGATACTAAAGAGAATATCGATAACCAGCTGCTGACCGAAGTCAGTTCGCGGGTGATCGGTAACCTGCGCCGCCGCGCCGATGGTCGTAACGATGTGGAAACCTCGATGCTCGAAGAGAGCCTGGAGCGGCGCTTCCGCCTGGCGGCGCTGCGCTCTGAGCGCGGTGAGCTGTACCATCTGCGCGCCACCCGGCAGATCAGTAACGAGACGCTGCAGAAGCTGCTGCACGACCTCGACCTGCTGGAAGCGCTGTTGATCGAAGATCAGTGATCGTCAGACCCGGTGGCGTAGCGCCGCCGGGTGATCTCTCGTAACGCACGTGTGCCCGCGGGCAGCTGACGCCTTACCGGGCCGACAACCTCCGCGGTATCCACCCGATGCGCACCAGCCTGGCGCCGCCAGGCGTTATTCCAGCCAGAACGCTTTACTGCACGCCAGCCAGGCCTCAGCGCTGCGCGACATATACACGCCTTCCCGCCAAATCATCCCCAGCTCCCAGCGCAGCTCGCTTTGCAATGGGATCCAGCAAAAGTTCTGCGGGTCGAGACGCTGGCAAATCGGCTCCGGCAGGATCGCCACGCCAATGCCGGCCTGCACCATGGCGGCGAGAAAATCCCACTGACCGCTGCGCACAGCGATCCGCGGCTTCACGTCGTGCTCGCTAAACAGGCGCATCAGCTGCTGGCTGAGGGCAAATTCCTCGTTGTAGATAACCAGCGGATGCGCCGCCAGCTCCGCCGGCGAGAGCGACGTTTTGCCTTCCCACGCCGCGGTCCTGGGCGTCAGGACGCACAACGGGTGGTTGAATAACGGCAGGGTGGTGAGGCTGCTACCCTCTTCGATGGGCAGGGCGGTCATCGCCATATCAAGTTCGCCATTGCTGACCGCCTGCTGAACCGTCAGGCCGCCAAACTCGGCGATTTTCAGCTCGACGCCCGGGTAGCGCTGGCGGAAACGGCTGATCGGCTCCGCCATCAGCATCCCGACCATCGGCGGAATGCCAAGACGCAGCACCCCCTTATGCAGGTGATTGATATCGCTCAGCTCTGACTCCAGCTGGCTGAACTCGCCGAGGATCGCCTGGCCGCGTTCAAAAACCACGCGCCCGGTATCGGTAAGCAGCAGTTTGCGGCCGTCGCGGATCAACAGCGTGCAGTTCAGTTCATCTTCGAGATTTTTGAGCATCTTGCTGATGGTGGGCTGTGTGACAAACAGCTTTTCCGCCGCGCGAGTAAAACTCTGCTGACGAACCACTTCAACGAAATAGCGCAGCGTTCGGATATCCATAATTATTCCCTGAGACTATACCTGCGATGATTTTAATTCATTTCTGTCCGCGTCGGCGGCTCTCTATACTGCATGCCTGACTTCTTTTTTTCAGGACTATCGCTCATGGCCTTCGCGCCAGCTCGCGTGACGCCCATGGTCATGCAACGTCTTCTGGTACCCGTTCAGGTACTTATCTATGCCGGACTGTTCGTCTGCGCTGAATATTTGGTTAGCTGGCTACGCCTGCCGCTTCCGGCGAATCTGGTCGGGATGCTGATCATGCTGGCGCTGATTGTCTGCCGGGTGATTCCTTTAAACTGGGTGCGGGCCGGCGCCCGCTGGCTGCTGGCGGAAATGCTGCTGTTTTTCGTGCCGGCAGTGGTGGCGGTCGTTAACTATGTGCAGCTGCTGATGGTTGATGGTTGGCGTATTTTTCTGGTGATTGGTTTAAGTACCATGATGGTGCTGGGCGCAACCGCCTGGGTGGTTGATAAAGTGTATCGCTATGAAGTTAGCAGGATGAAACATGAGTGATTTTCAGCTGAGCGTCCTGTGCCTTCTGGTCACACTGGGGCTTTATTTTGCCAACAAGCGGCTATATCGCCGCTTCCATAAACTCCCATTGATGCCGCTGGTGTTAACCCCGATCCTGTTGGTGATGATTCTGGTATTTGGCCATATCTCCTATAAAAGCTATCTGGGAGAGACCCACTGGCTTCTGTGGCTGCTGGGCCCGGCAACGATTGCTTTCGCCGTGCCGGTATATGACAACCTGGCGATTATTAAGCGCCACTGGATGTCACTCACCGCCGGGGTGACCACCGCGTCGGTTGTTGCGGTGACCAGTTCGGTCTGGCTGGCGAGATGGTTGACGCTGCCTGATGAGATCCAGCGGAGCCTGGCTGTGCGCTCGGTAACGACGCCCTTTGCCCTTGCCGCAGCGAAGCCGCTGGGCGGCCAGCCTGATTTAGTCGCTCTGTTTGTTGTTGTCACCGGGGTATTCGGTATGGCGATAGGTGATGTACTGTTTCTGCGACTTTCTATTCGCGCAGGAATGGCGAAAGGAGCGGGGTTTGGCGCAGCATCACATGGCGCTGGTACCGCACGATCTTATGAGCTTGGCCCACAGGAGGGCGTCGTCGCCAGCCTGGTGATGATGCTTTCCGGAGTCGTGATGGTGCTGGCCGCGCCTTTGGTGCGCTGGGCACTGTTTTAAAAGTCACTCGGCGCTCATTTCAGCTATTTTTTACGGATTAACCTGGTGGCATGGTGATTAATGGAACAACTTGATTGGGGATTTATCACTATCTCTGATTGTTGCCAGGGAAAATAATCCTTAATTAATCTTAGTTCTAATATTATTTATTGATAACCCTTGTCTGGTTTTTCTTTAATCCGCCATGATTATTCTTAATTATTTATCGATAATTTGTAACCAAATGTTTCTATTTGAATATTTTTTTATTTACTATATTTATTTGTATGTGTTTGAATATTTTAATAATGAATATTTTGATATTATAACTCAATGATTTTATTTGTATATTTTTAATGCATATATGATGGTTATTAATGACAGACATTTATGACTTTGAATTAGCCTTTCTTCTATTGTTGAGAATGCTCCTGGTTTCCGTTATCTTGTTTGCGTGAGCTTTTATTATTGAATGGATTCAAGTGGAATTAAAGCTCTTGCATTTGAACTAATGTTAAATGCAAGCCATACATTTCCCTAAGAAATATACCAGCAGTTAAGAACGTTGGTATCCAATCTCATTCGCTAATAGCTTGCCATAAACAATTGATGGATTGATTGTTATTCTGAATAAATAGGGGAATACAAATGAAAGCAAATTTCAAAACGTTAGCTAAGATTTTAGCTTTATCTTCTGGCTGCTCTTTGGTGGCAATGTCTCATGCGAATAATACTATCGACTTCACGGGGACGGTGGCCGAAACCACATGTTCCGCCAGTATTGATAATAATGCTTCATCTATTGAAATGGGGACTGTCTCTGTAGCAGATTTAACAGCGAACGTCTATAGCGCCGCGAAGAACTTCTCTTTCACACTGGCCGGTTGCCCTACGGGCGAAGGTGCTCTGACCAAAGCCCGAATTACCTTTGGTGGTGAAGCAGATAAGTTTAATAGTGATTATTTTCGAAACCAGGCTACAGGAACACCAGCAACCAATGTTGCTGTTGCTATTTTTGATGGCGCTGGCGTATTGCAAAAGAACAATACTGAAGGTTCTGATGTCGATATTTCTTCTGGGGAAGCGACCATTCCGTTTATCGTAAAAATGGCTAAGTCAGGTTCCTCTGCTCCAACTAAAGGCCCAGTGAAGACGACCGTAACCTATAACGTAACCTATTATTAATTAATCACTATATCAAGGGAAAGCAGTTTGCTTTCCCTGTTTGGACAAGGCTATGAACAGATTATTATGTTTAGTGTGTTTTTTTTTCTCTATTTCAGTTTCGCAGGCTAGCGTAGTTGTTGGCGGAACGCGCGTTATCTTTGATGGAACAAAAAAGACAACCACCGTCTCTGTTCAGAATAAAGATAATGTTACAAATATCGTCCAGTCATGGTTAGCCATCGTTGATGAGACATCACCCGCGAAAGACTCCTTTATTACCACCCCGCCTCTTTTTCGCTTGAAGGCAGGAGAAAAAGGATTTGTACGCATTCTTCGTACAGGCAAACCGATGCCGGAAGATCGAGAGTCTATGTTATGGCTCAATATTAAAGGAATTCCTGCAACGGATGACGTATCAGATAAAAATATAGTGCAATTTGCGATTAACTCAAGGATTAAACTCATTTATCGGCCTGCAGCTTTAAAAAATGCTATTCCGGAAGAATTTGCTCAAAAACTGCAATGGTCAAATGATGGCAGAGCCATTAAGGTAAAAAATGATTCTCCTCTCTATATGAATTTCTCTGAGATTTTTATTAATGGTAAAGCAGTACCCGAGGCGTGGTTTGTTGCACCCTATTCAACGATAAGAATACCGGTAGCTAATGCCTCTCCAGCTGGGAAAAAAGAAATCACATGGAGTGTGATCAATGATTATGGTATGTCGGGACCAAAATATAAGGCCATCATTCAATAGCGCTAGATGGAATGATGCATTCTCATTGAAAACTAGCTATATCGCAATACTTTGCAGTCTTGGCGCTATCCCCTTAACGTCTTTCGCTGGGGAGTATTTTAACCCACATTTACTTGAAGTTAATGAAACTAGTGCGACAAGCGTAGATTTATCTTATATTTCTCGCGAAGCCGTACCTCCTGGTCAGTATAATCTTGATATTTATATTAACGACAAGTTTATCGCTTCTGACACTATCGTCTTTAAGCCACAAAAGGAAGGTAGTGATTCGTCTGCTGAGCCGTGTATTAGCGTTGCGCAACTAAAAGAGTGGTCAATAAAAACGCAGGATTATCCTGAGCTCACGATAGAGGGCTCCGAGTGTGCAAAACTGCCTGCAATACCAGGATGGGAAACGGCGGTTTTACTTTCACAGCAGCGAGTCGATTTTACCGTGCCGCAGGTCGCGATGCTGCGTCACCCTCAGGGCTATGTCCCCGAGAATCAATGGCAGCAGGGCATTACCGCCGGGCTGCTTAACTATAATCTTTCGGGGCAAAAAAACGATCCGCGGCACGGAGGCGCATCGACATCCAGTCAGTTTCTTAGTCTGCAGCCTGGGTTGAACGTTGGGCCATGGCGTTTACGTAATTACAGCACCTTTAATCATGATAATGATGGCAACCAGTGGGACTCCGTCTATAGCTATATTTCGCGCGATATCCATGCTCTGAAAGGCCAGCTGATACTGGGGCAGACTTACACCTATCCTGGCATCTTTGACAGCTTCAGCTTCACCGGTGTGCAGATGAATGCAGACAGGGAGATGCTACCGGACAGCATGAATGGCTTTGCTCCGGTGATCAAAGGCATTGCCCGGACGACTGCAGACGTAACGGTATATCAGAATGGATACAGCATCTATAAAACCACGGTCTCTCCCGGGGCATTCGAAATAAATGATCTTTATCCAACGGGGAGTGCGGGCGATCTCTATGTTACGGTGAAAGAGTCTGATGGCGGCGAGCAGAGCTTCGTGGTGCCTTTTGCCTCGCTGGCGATTCTCCAGCGGGAAGGGCAGATAGACTATGCTTTCAGCAGCGGTAAAACTCGCTCGGCGAGCTCAGGCGGAAAGGAATACCATTTTCTGCAATCCACCCTTGCCTGGGGTGCATTGAGTAACGTTACGCTGTACGGCGGTTTTCAGCAACTGGAAGATAAATATAGCAATGCGCTGTTGGGAGCTGGGTTTAATCTGGGATCTGTTGGCGCACTCTCATTGGATGCTTCTCAGTCCTGGGCTGATATAAAAGAAAATCCAACCGCGGATAATACCACTGCCAGCGAGGGGCAGTCTTATCGCGTGCGTTTTAGTAAAGATTTTCCATTAACGGGTACCAACTTCTCCGTTGCCGGATATCGGTATTCAACCCATGGCTATTATTCTCTGCAGAATTTCATTGACCGGGCAAATGCTCATAGCGGGTGTTGTTCATTAACGGGGCGGACTAAAGATCGTTTTGACGCTTCGGCCTCCCAGATTTTCTCCGGGTTCGGTTCTCTCGCCCTCTCGCTGGTCAGTGAATCTTATTGGGATAATTCACGTATGGAGTCGCTGGGGGTGAGCTATAGCAATACCCTGGGTCGCATTTCTTACTTCATTAACTACTCCTACAGCCGAAATGTGCAGAGCACAGGCCAGAACAGCGATAGCTCTCCGACCAGCGATAATATGATATCGCTTACGATGAGCATGCCTTTTGGCGCGGATATATCGGCTAACTACAACCTGAACAGCAGCCGGACGGGCGACACGACCCATAGCCTGGGGTTGAGCGGTTCTGCGTTTGCGGACCGTTCTCTGAACTGGAACGTGCAGGAAGGCTACAACGCCAGCGATAAAAGTACCTCTGGAAACGTCAATCTGAACTATCAGGGTTCCCGAGGCGAAGTCGCCGCCGGATACGGGTATGACAGCTATAGCTCGCACTACAATTACTCGCTTCGCGGCGGGATGGTTGCCCATTCTGGCGGGGTAACCCTTTCTCGCTATCTGGGCGAGAGCGTGGCGCTGGTCGAAGCGCCGGGCGTCAGCGATGTGGCAGTTCGGGGGCAGACGAATATTACGACCGATGCTTTTGGATACGCCGTTGTGCCTTTTGTACGCCCCTACCATGAAAACAATCTCTCTCTTGATGAGCAGCAGGTCTCTGGTGCGGAAATTGATAACATTGTCAGAAAGGTAGTCCCGACGCGAAATGCGATTGTTAAAGTCAAATATGATACCTGGATCGGCTATAAGGCCATGATCACCATCAACTACAAAAATAAAGCGGTGCCTTTTGGCGCCGTGGTGACGCTTGAGGATGAAAATCTGAATGATAAAGAGCGTCGTAGTTCGATTGTCGGCGATGCCGGGCAAGTCTATATTACCGGGTTACCCAAAAAAGGCCGGCTATTTGTGAAGTGGGGTGATACGCAAAATAGCCAGTGTTATCTCAATTATGATTTTTCATCTGATCAGTCAGTGGATGATATCGTTTTTTATGCAGAGAATTGCCGATGATGAATACCAGGATAAAGGCTTTAATTCATAATCTCAGGATAGCGGCGATGAAGAGGGGGAATGGCCGGCTATCCATAAAACCATGCTTATTGCTTATTATTAGCATTGGGGTTTTATTCATTTTCGCAAGACCTGCCTGGCCCTTTAACGCCAATAGTGAAGTTAATTTTAATGTCAGCGGTAAGATTGAAGAACCCGTATGTGAAGTGTCGGTAAAGCCCTCCAGTACTATCGATCTGGGAACGGTTTCCCTTCAACGTCTGACCGGTAAACCAGGCGCGAGTAGTGATGCCACGGCCGTTGCCATTGCCTTTGAGCATTGCTCAACGGGGATGACCTCGGTGACGATAACATTTAACGGTAATTCATATAGTAGTACCTATCCCAGTATTTATCAGGATGAGCTTATTTATGGTGCCAAGAACGTAGGGTTACAGCTGCTAAGTGCGGTGGATCAGAAAAGCCTGGGGCCAAATGATACTTATACCTATGCCCTCCCTGAGGGCGCTGAACGCGTTTTTAATATGATTGCCAGAATGTACACCCCTGACGGGAAAGTAACAGCGGGAAAGGTGGCTTTTACCGTTACTTTCAACGTGACCTACAAATAATAGTGCGCATAAAAACATATAAATGGAGTTAGTATGAAACGTATTTTTTTACTGCTGCTGTGGCTGTCTCCAGTTTGTGGCTGGGCCTGCAGCAACTATATAAATGGCGGGGATGTCACCATTGCCAACCTGCCGCCAAGAATATTGCTGAGTGCGAATAACTATACGGCTGGGACCATTCTCTATGACTCCGGGAAAATCACCGGGCCGCAAACTTCGATGAATAATTGTAATGGTGGTATTTACGCACAGTTTAAATGGGCTTCCTCAATGGTGGGTTCTCACACCAGCGATCATATCTATACGACTTCAGTCCCGGGGATCGGTATCAGAATAAAAGTGTGGCTTAATGTCACAGGGCAAATGGAGGGTTACAATACCCAAATCAAACCTGACTATAGCGAACATTTTATAGGAGATGCGAATTTTCTATTGGGGCAGGGGAGCTTGTTTTATTTTTATAACCACTCTCACTACAACCCTGTCTATCAATTGCAATTGATAGCCACTGGCGGCGCTATCGCCAGCGGTAGTGCTCTGACCTTGGGTAACCCAACCTCAACGGTGTCCATCAAAGATGGCGATGGCACGATGGCAGCTTCCAGTTTGCGCGTCACTGGTTCCACGCAAATCCAGCTGGTGCCGATGGGGTGCGATGTTGACGTGACAAGTCTGCTATTTCAGATGGGCAACGTCAGCGCCTCTGAATTTAATAAGGCGACAAAAGTCGGTTCTGCACAACAAAATCTGACGCTGACTTGCGAACCAGGAACGAACGTCACACTGAAGGTCTCGGCCTCTTCAGCTCAAGGAGATAATCCAGACAATAGCGTGATATCCCTGGGATGGGCTCCTGATGCGGCAACAGGTGTCGGCGTGCAATTGAATCTTAATGGGAAGGCATTACCCTTGAATACGGATCTCACATTGTTTTCATCCAGCAGAACGACAGTTTTGAATTCGGGTGCAGAGGCCAGTTACCGCGTATTCAGCAATCCGGACAACCCGGGAGGGGCTTCAGGTACAGAGAGACTTTCCTTTACGACTAACTATTATAAAACCGGTTCCGAGGTGAAGGCTGGGCAGGCGAACGCCAACGGAACCCTGAACTTTACCTACAATTAACCTAAATGCCGCGGGTTGCTTCCCCGGCCAGCAGGCCGGGGAAGCGAGCTTAATGCGCCTGACCTTTCTCGATGCCAATCCCTGTCTGCGAACGGATAAACTGGGCGCGGAACTGCTCGCGCTCGCGCATCCCTTCCGGTGAGTTATCGGTCGCGGAGAAGAGCCAGATGCCGATAAAGGCGATCGCGATGGAGAACAGCGCTGGGTATTCATACGGGAACAGCGCTTTCTCATGACCGAGGATCTGCACCCAAATGGTCGGGCCGAGGATCATCAGAATCACCGCCGTCAGCAGACCCAGCCAGCCGCCGATCATCGCCCCGCGGGTGGTCAGCTTCGACCAGTACATCGACAGCAGGATAATCGGGAAGTTACAGCTGGCGGCAATAGAGAACGCCAGGCCGACCATGAAAGCGATATTCTGATTTTCGAACAGGATGCCCAGCAGAATGGCCACCACGCCGAGGATCAGCACCGTAATTTTGGAGACCTTCAGCTCCTGACGCTCGGTCGCCCCTTTACGGAAGACGTTGGCGTACAGGTCGTGCGACACCGCCGAGGCGCCCGCCAGCGTCAAGCCAGCGACCACCGCCAGAATAGTGGCGAAGGCGACCGCGGAGATAAAGCCGAGGAACAGGTTGCCGCCCACCGCATCCGCCAGATGCACCGCCGCCATATTATTGCCGCCGATAAGCTGCCCGGCCGCGTCTTTGAACACTGGGTTCGCGCCGACCAGCATGATGGCGCCGAAGCCGATGATAAAGGTCAGAATATAGAAGTAGCCCATAAAACCGGTGGCGTAGAACACGCTTTTACGCGCTTCTTTGGCGTCGCTCACGGTAAAGAAACGCATCAGGATATGCGGCAGGCCGGCGGTACCAAACATCAGACCGAGGCCAAGGGAGAGCGCGGATATCGGATCTTTCACCAGCCCGCCTGGGCTCATAATCGCCGCGCCTTTCGGGTGGACGGCCATCGCTTCGGTAAACAGATTATTGAAGCTGAAGCCGACGTGCTTCATCACCATAAAGGCCATAAAGCTGGCGCCGAACAGCAGCAGAACCGCTTTGATAATCTGCACCCAGGTGGTCGCCAGCATGCCGCCGAACAGGACATAGAGCACCATCAGGACGCCCACCAGCACCACCGCAACGTGATAGTTAAGACCGAACAGCAGCTGGATCAGCTTGCCGGCGCCGACCATTTGGGCGATCAGATAGAGGGCCACCACCACCAGCGAGCCGCAGGCGGAGAGGGTGCGGATCTGTCCCTGTTTGAGACGATAGGACGCCACGTCGGCAAAGGTGTAGCGGCCAAGGTTGCGCAGACGTTCGGCAATCAGAAACAGGATAATCGGCCAGCCGACAAGGAAGCCCAGCGAGTAGATCAGACCGTCGTAACCGGAGGTATACACCAGCGCGGAGATACCAAGGAACGACGCTGCCGACATAAAGTCGCCGGCAATCGCCAGCCCGTTCTGGAAACCGGTGATATTGCCGCCGGCGGTGTAGTAATCGCTGCGCGAACGCACCCGTTTTGACGCCCAGTAAGTGATATACAGTGTCAGGGCGACGAAAATCAGGAACATGACAATCGCCTGCCAGTTGGTCGGCTGGCGCTGTACCGCGCCGGTAATGGCGTCTGCGGCCTGAACGCCGAGGGGCAGCAGCGTGGCGGCGAGCGCCGTCAGGACTCTCTTGATCATGCTTTTACCTCGTTGAGAACGCTCTTGGTCAAACGGTCGAATTCACCGTTGGCCCGCCAGACATAAATACCGGTGAGAACAAACGAAATGACGATCACCCCGATGCCCAGCGGGATCCCGCGGGTGACGCTGGTCCCGGCGTGCAGCGGCGTGCCGAGCCAGCCTGGCGCGAAGGCGATAAGCAGAATAAAGCCCACATAGATCACTAACATAATCACTGACAGAATGGCGGCAAACCGTTGCCGTGATGCCACCAGCTCCCTGAAATGCGCACTATTTTCTATCCGCTGACAAAGTTGTTCATTCATCTTAGCGTCTCCAGAGGTCTCCCTTTCGTCATCCACGCAGCGGACGCTGGCGACAGCAACCCCTCCGGCGTTAAAGGCCGGGATACGGTTCGCTGACGGCGTTCCTGCGAGTGAAATCCTGGGGGAGGGACTTATTTTTATCCTCTCCCCGGTGGGGGAGAGGGTGTAGGGAATCGGTCCTTGCT
The DNA here is from genome assembly GCF_040065795.1 of Klebsiella sp. JB_Kp004. Taxonomy (NCBI): domain Bacteria; kingdom Pseudomonadati; phylum Pseudomonadota; class Gammaproteobacteria; order Enterobacterales; family Enterobacteriaceae; genus Klebsiella; species Klebsiella sp. JB_Kp004. The sequence continues at coordinate 77,262 of NZ_JBEAKW010000032.1, forward strand.
TACGATGGCATGGTAATGGCCTGCTTCTCTTCGAGCAGTTTTTCCACTACGCCAGGATCGGCGAGAGTCGAGGTATCGCCGAGGTTGCTGGTGTCGCCCGCGGCGATCTTGCGCAGAATGCGGCGCATGATTTTGCCCGAGCGGGTTTTTGGCAACGAATCGGTCCAGTGCAGAACATCCGGCGTCGCCAGTGGGCCGATCTCTTTGCGCACCCAGTTACGCACTTCCGCATACAGCTCCGGCGTCGGTTCTTCACCGTGATTGAGCGTCACGTAGGCGTAGATAGCCTGGCCCTTGATGTTGTGCGGAATACCGACCACTGCCGCTTCGGCGATTTTCGGGTGCGACACCAGCGCCGATTCGATCTCGGCAGTACCCAGACGGTGGCCGGAGACGTTCAGAACGTCATCCACGCGGCCGGTGATCCAGTAATAGCCATCTTCATCTCGGCGCGCGCCGTCGCCGCTAAAGTACATATTTTTGAAGGTGGAGAAGTAGGTTTGCTCAAAGCGCTCATGATCTCCGAACAGGGTTCGCGCCTGGCCGGGCCAGGAGTCGGCGATGGCAAGATTGCCCTCGGTGGCGCCATCCAGCGGCAGGCCTTCGTTATCCACCAGCACCGGCTGGACGCCGAAGAACGGGCGGGTAGCGGAGCCAGCCTTCAGCTCAATCGCCCCCGGCAGCGGAGTGATCATAAAGCCGCCGGTTTCGGTCTGCCACCAGGTGTCCATCACCGGGCACTTCTCGTTACCGATCTTCTTCCAGTACCACTCCCAGGCTTCCGGGTTAATGGGTTCGCCGACCGAGCCGAGAATGCGCAGTGAGGAGCGGTCCGTGCCTTCGATAGCCTTGTCGCCTTCCGCCATCAGGGCACGGATCGCCGTCGGCGCGGTATACAGAATGCTGACCTTATGCTTATCGACGACCTGGCACATACGCGCCGGGGTTGGCCAGTTCGGCACCCCTTCGAACATCAGAGTGGTGGCGCCGCACGCCAGCGGGCCGTACAGCAGATAGCTGTGGCCGGTGACCCAGCCGACATCGGCGGTGCACCAGTAGATATCGCCCGGGTGGTAATCGAAAACGTATTTAAAGGTGGTGGCCGCGTAGACCAGATAGCCGCCGGTGGTGTGCAACACCCCTTTCGGTTTACCGGTGGAGCCAGAGGTATAGAGGATGAACAGCGGATCTTCGGCGTTCATCTCGACGGGCCGGTGTTCGGCGCTGGCGTTCGCCATCAGATCGCTCCACCACAGATCGCGGCCCTCCTGCCAGTCGATTTTACCGCCGGTACGTTTCAGGACCACGACGTGTTCAATGCTGTTGACGTTCGGGTTTTTCAGCGCGTCATCGACGTTTTTCTTCAGCGGGATGGCGCGACCGGCGCGCAGCCCTTCATCCGCGGTGATCACCAGGCGCGAGCTGGAGTCGATAATGCGTCCGGCCACCGCCTCCGGCGAGAAGCCACCGAAAATCACCGAGTGGATGGCGCCGATGCGGGCGCAGGCCAGCATCGCCACCGCGGCTTCCGGTACCATCGGCATATAGATGGCGACCACGTCGCCTTTTTTAATCCCGAGGCCGAGCAGCACATTGGCGAAGCGGCAGACGTCCGCATGCAGTTCACGGTAGGTGATGTGCTTGCTCTGGCTGGCGTCGTCGCCTTCCCAGATGATGGCGGTTTGATCGCCGCGCTCGGCGAGATGGCGGTCGAGGCAGTTGGCGGCGAGGTTCAGGGTGCCGTCTTCATACCATTTGATGGAAATATTACCCGGCGCAAAGGAGGTATTCTTCACGCGGGTGTAGGGGCGCATCCAGTCAAGGATTTTGCCCTGCTCGCCCCAAAATGTATCAGGGTCGGTTATGGATTGTTGATACTGCGACTTGTACTGATCCGGGTTAATCAGGCAACGTTCCGCAATGTTAGCGGGAATAGGGTGTTTGTGTATTTGGCTCATGGCTTTTTTTCTCCTTTGAACTTGTTAAATATATGTCAAACAAACGTTAAGAGTAGGGGTTTTGGCAGCTTTGTTTGTTAATTGGGGGGCAGATCACGCAATGATTCAACTGAGTGAAATTTCGTCAAATGAAACTTTGAAGTGAAATAATTACGCAAATGAATTTATAGAAACGGAAGATGTGAAATATTTTTTATTACAAATACTTATGCATTGTAACTGGGGAAAATTCGTGACTTTATGCAGAAAACCAGAAGAAAGCCCTATTCTTAAAGGCTTGCGCAGCATGCCGTGCAAATGATACTGATATTGCGCGTTAAATAACCCCACAAAGCAACGCAACACAATTCATACCCCCTGCAGTGGGTACCATGACGAAAAGGAATGGTGCCTTTCATTGAGGAAGTCTGTAGTGAAGAAAACAAAAAAAGTCAGTCTGGCCTGGCAAATTTTGCTAGCCCTGGTGCTGGGTATCCTTTTGGGCAGTTATCTGCATTACCACGCCGAAAGTCGCGATTGGTTGATTAGCAATTTGCTGACGCCGGCGGGCGATATCTTTATCCATCTGATTAAAATGATCGTGGTCCCGATTGTTATTTCGACCCTGGTGGTCGGGATTGCCGGCGTGGGCGATGCCAAACAGTTAGGCCGGATCGGCGCCAAAACCATTATCTATTTCGAAGTGATCACCACGGTGGCGATCGTGCTGGGTATCACCCTGGCCAACGTCTTCCAGCCGGGAACGGGCATTGATATGTCGCAGCTGGCGGCGGTTGATATTTCGAAATACCAGAACACCACCGCTGAGGTGCAGAGCCATGCGCATGGCCTGATGGGCACCATCCTGTCGCTGGTGCCGACCAACATCGTGGCGTCGATGGCGAAAGGCGATATGCTGCCGATTATTTTCTTCTCGGTGCTGTTTGGTCTGGGGCTCTCCTCGCTGCCGGCGACGCACCGTGAGCCGCTGGTGACGGTCTTCCGCTCCATCTCCGAAACCATGTTCAAAGTCACCCATATGGTGATGCGCTATGCGCCGATCGGGGTGTTCGCCCTGATTTCAGTGACCGTCGCCACCTTTGGTTTCGCCTCGCTGTGGCCGCTGGCCAAGCTGGTGCTGCTGGTTTACTTCGCGATCCTGTTTTTCGCGCTGGTGGTGCTGGGGATTGTCGCCCGCCTGTGCGGCCTGAGCATCTGGATCCTGATCCGCATCCTGAAAGATGAGCTGATTCTGGCTTACTCCACCGCCAGCTCCGAGAGCGTGCTGCCGCGTATTATCGAGAAAATGGAAGCCTATGGCGCGCCGGCGTCGATCACCAGCTTCGTGGTGCCGACCGGCTACTCCTTTAACCTCGATGGCTCAACGCTGTATCAGAGCATCGCGGCGATCTTTATCGCCCAGCTGTACGGCATCGACCTCTCCATCTGGCAGGAGATCACCCTGGTACTGACCCTGATGGTGACCTCGAAAGGGATCGCCGGCGTGCCGGGCGTCTCTTTTGTGGTGCTGCTGGCCACCCTGGGCAGCGTCGGGATCCCGCTGGAGGGCCTCGCCTTTATCGCCGGCGTCGACCGTATCCTCGACATGGCGCGTACCGCGCTGAACGTGGTGGGCAATGCGCTGGCGGTGCTGGTTATCGCCAAGTGGGAGCATAAGTTCGACCGCAAAAAAGCGCTGGCGTATGAACGCGAAGTGCTGGGCAAGTTTGATAAAACCGCGCAATAAAACACAAAGCCCGGCGCGAGCGCCGGGCTTTTTCTTATCCTTTACTGATCCTGTCAAACTCTTCGCAGCCGGTATCAAACCCCTCCAGGCAACTGACGTTAAGCCAGTGCAGCGCCTTCTGCTTATTCGGTTCGATAAAGCCTTTCTCTCCCTGCTGGAACATCATCCCGGCCCAGTATTCGGCATAGCCGGTCCGCGAGAGCGCCGAGCTGCCTTTAAAGTAGGCGCTCGCTTTCCCATCATCTTCCGGGCCGTGCACGCCGCTGGCGTAGATCAGCCCCAGAAGCATCTGGGCGTCTACCGCCGCATCGCTTTCGCTGTCCCGGGCGGCATCCTGCAGAAGCGTGATGGCGTGCGCCACGTCGGTGGGGCCAGCCTGACGGTTCACCAGCACCCGCGCGAGGACGATCTCCCCGGATTTACTGCCGGCCTCGACGGCTTTTTCCGCCAGCTGGCGGGCCTGCGGATAGTCCGCCTGCTGCGGATTGCGAATTTTTAGCTGCGCCAGCAGGGCCAGCGCGTCGCCATCGCCCTGCGCCGCTGCTTTCTGTGCCCAGAATTCGGCTTTCTGATAATCGCCGGAGCTCACCCAGGTATCCGCAAGGTAATATTGCGCGCGTCGATCGCCGGCTTCCGCCTGCTGTTGATACCGGCTACCCGGTTCGGTGGCCACCGCTGCGCCGCTGGTAATGACCACTAAAAATAAAAAGAGGTATTTCATTTGTATTTATTATCAGCAAGGAACATAGCGCGCAGTATAAAGGGAGGCGAAAAAGAAGAAAATGACAGGGATCGGTAGGTAGAGCGGATTCTCTCTACCTACCGCAGGTACGCGGGCACGGCGCCGCTTGTATGCCGGGTGGCGGCTGCGCCTGACCCGGCCTACGCATCGCGCGAGCCGGATCAGGCCGCCGCACCTTAACCCATCGCGCTTTCGCGCAGGCGGGATTTCAGCTTGTTGTACTCGTCGATCACGTACTGTTCCGCCGCGCGCTGATCGGCAATCCGCTCAACGTTGACCGCGCAGTACTTGTACTCCGGCGTTTTGGTTATCGGGCTCAGGTTCTCCGATACCAGCTCGTTACAGGCGCCAATCCACCACTGGTAGGTCATATACACCGCGCCTTTATTCGGCCGGTCGCTGACCTGCGCGCGGGTGATGATCCGACCCTTGCGCGAATTCACCCACACCAGCGCTTCATCCTCAATGCCTAACCGTTCGGCGTCGGCGGTGTTGATCTGCGCATAGCCAGGCTCATCCGCCAGCGCCGCCAGCGCCGCGCAGTTACCGGTCATTGAACGGCACGAGTAGTGGCCGACTTCGCGCACCGTCGACAGCACCATCGGGTACTCGTCGGTGAGCTTATCGATCGGCGCGACCCAGTCGCAGGTAAAGAACTGCGCCAGCCCGTTCGGGGTATCGAACTTCTCTTTAAACAGATACGACGTCCCCTGATCGGCGTCGGACTCATCGCGGCACGGCCACATGACGTAGCCAAGCTCACCCATTTTCTCGTAGGTGGCGCCGTAGAAGTCCGGGCACAGATGCCGCAACTCGTCCCAGATCTCCTGGGTGTTGTTGTAGTGCATCGGATAACCCATCCGGGTGGCGATTTCGCTGATGATCTGCCAGTCGGTTTTCAGATCCCACTTCGGCTCTACCGCTTTAAAGAAGCGCTGGAAGCCGCGGTCCGCTGCGGTATACACGCCTTCGTGCTCGCCCCACGAGGTGGACGGCAGGATGACGTCGGCCGCGGAGGCGGTTTTGGTCATGAAAATGTCCTGGACGATAACCAGCTCCAGATCGTCGAACGCTTTGCGCACCGCCGAGAGTTCGGCATCGGTCTGCAGCGGATCTTCACCCATAATGTACGCCGCCCGCACTTCGCCGTGCGCCGCGCGGTGCGGCAGCTCGCTGATGCGATAGCCGGTATGTGCCGGCAGGCTGTCGACGCCCCAGGCTTTGGCGAACTTCTCGCGGTTTTCCGGGAACTTAACGTACTGATAGCCCGGATAAGTATCCGGCAGCGCGCCCATATCGCAGGCCCCCTGGACGTTGTTCTGGCCACGCACCGGGTTGACGCCGACGCTCGGTTTGCCGAGGTTGCCGGTGAGGATCGCCAGGCTGGTCAGGGAACGCACGGTCTCCACGCCCTGGTAGAACTGGGTCACGCCCATGCCCCACAGAATGGCGGCGGATTTGGCGCTGGCGTACATCCGGGCGCAGGCGCGGATCTCCTGGGCGCTGACCCCGGTGATCTCCTCCACCGACTCCGGCGTATAGCCTTCAACGATTTTGCGATACTCCTCGAAGCCTTCGGAACGGCTGGCGACGAAGGATTTATCGTACAGATCCTCTTCAATAATCACGTGGCCAATGGCGTTGAGCAGCGCGATATTCGAGCCGTTCTTCAGCGCAATGTGCATATCGGCGATGCGCGCGGTTTCAATTTTGCGCGGGTCGCAGACGATAATTTTCGCCCCGTTGCGTTTAGCGTTAATGACGTGATTCGCCACGATAGGGTGGGAATCCGCCGGGTTGTAACCGAAGATAAACACCAGATCGGTGTTATCAATCTCCGTGATGGCATTACTCATGGCGCCATTACCGACCGACTGGTGCAGACCTGCAACCGAAGGGCCGTGTCAGACGCGAGCGCAGCAGTCGACGTTATTGGTACCAATAACGGCGCGCGCGAATTTTTGCATCACATAGTTGGTTTCATTACCGGTACCGCGGGAGGAGCCGGTGGTTTGGATCGCATCCGGGCCATATTTGGCTTTAATGGCGCTGAGGCGAGTGGCGACGTAATCCAGCGCCTCATCCCAGGAGACAGCTTCCAGCTTGCCGCCGCGTTGACGACGGATCATGGGGGTTTTCAGGCGCGGCGTCAGGATCTGGGTATCGTTAATAAAGTCCCAGCCATAATAGCCCTTCAGGCACAGGGTTCCCTGGTTGGTTTTCCCCTGCGCCGCTTCAGCCCGAACGATTTTGCCGTTATCGACCACCAGGTTGATTTTGCAACCTGATGCGCAATACGGGCAAACCGTGACGACTTTTTTCATCGGTCTTGCTCCAGTTATTCAATGGGCGCGTTTGCGCTATCGCGCCGTCACTATGCATCTTCTATGCCATATTTTCATTGTGGGTATTCCTTGATGATACGTGGCTTTTTTGGGCGAAATGCTGACGAAAAACAGCCTGTCGACAGATTTGACGTGTCGATACCCTAGAGATGTGACGGCGCTTGAAAAAATGTCACCGGGAGAGGAATTTGTCGGCGCAGCCTTGCAGAATCGATCAGACTGACACTAACTCCCCGCGGGCAGAGGCAAAGATGAAACCGGTTATTTTAGTGGTTGATGACGACATAGCGATGGGCGAGCTGCTCAGCGATGTGCTCGGCGCGCACGCGTTGGAGGTGCTGGTCTGCCAGACCGGCGGCGACGCGCTGGCGACGGTGGCGCAGCGGGCGGACATCGCGCTGGTTTTGCTGGATATGATCCTGCCGGATACCCATGGTCTGCAGGTGCTCCAGCAGCTGCAGCGCACGCGGCCTGAGCTGCCGGTGGTGATGCTCTCCGGCCTGGGCAGCGAGTCCGATGTGGTGGTGGGCCTGGAGATGGGCGCCGATGATTACATCGCCAAACCGTTCAGTTCGCGGGTGGTGGTCGCCCGGGTGAAGGCGGTGCTGCGGCGCAGCGGGGCGCTGGCCAGCGAGGCGCCGGGCGGCGTCGCCGGCCTGACGTTCAACGGCTGGCGGCTGGATACCACCCGCTGTGAGCTGTATAACCCACAGCAGCAGGCGATCCCGCTGACCCAGGGAGAATACGGTTTGCTGCTGGCGCTGGCGCAGAACGCCCGCCGGGTGCTGAACCGCGAACAGTTGCTGGCGCTAACCCATACCGAAAGCACCGAGGTGTTCGACCGCACCATCGATGTGCTGATCATGCGCCTGCGGCGCAAAATCGAATTGAACCCGCATCAGCCGACGCTGATTAAAACGCTGCGCGGCCTGGGCTATGTCTTTTCCGCCGACGTGACCCACAGCGAGAAGGCGGCGTAGGGCGGGGGCTGTCTAACCGGCCTGCCCATTGCTGGCGGTGTTAACCCCTCTCACTATTCTGCAACTGAATAAACGCCTGCAGCTCAGAGAGCGTTTTGGCGCCGTCGATCGCATTGGCAGCCTGCAGGCTGGCGCGGGCGCAGGCGTGGGCCAGCTGCAGACTGTCGGTTAACGGCCAGCGTTCGTGGCTGCCGTACAGCAGGCCGGCGCAGAAGGCATCCCCGGCGCCGACGCTGCCGACAATCTCCTCCGGCGGCAGCCGCCATGACGGCACCCAGCGCCCGGCTTCGGTACGGGAGACGCCCCATGCCCCCTCCGGACAGTGGATCACCACCCGCTGGCGCACGCCTGCGTCAAGCAATGCGCTGGCTGCGCGGGCGATATGGGCGACGTGCGGCTCGCCGTTGGGTAGACGAATCTCCAGCCCGCTAAACTCGCTGGCTTCCAGCTCATTGATGGTCAGGTAGTCAAGATGCGCCAGCGCCGGCAGGACCAGCGGGCGGTAGCGCGGGTCCCCCTTGCGCGACACCAGATCGAGGGAAACCTCATAGCCTCGCTCGCGCATCTGCGCCAGCAACCGCGCGCTGCGGGTGCCGTACTCTTCGTCGGGGCGATCGAGACTCTCAAGCAGCAGCAGATAGCCGAGATGGAAAATTTTCAGCGGCGCATCCAGCGGCTCAAAGGCCGGAAGGTCAAGCAGGCGGTTGGCGCCGGGAGAGTGAAAGAAGGTGCGCTGGCCTTCGGCGTCGGTCATCACCTGAGTCATCGAGGTGGGGGCGGAGCTGGTGCGCTGCACAAGCTGGCGATTGATATGGTACTGATCGAGCATGGCGGTAATGTAGTCGCCATCGTTATCCTCGCCAATCAGGCCGACCGCCTGCAGCGGCAGTCCGGCGTGCATTTTGGCCAGGGTCAGCAGGACATTCAGCGGCGCGCCGCCGGTGGCGCGTTCGCTGTGAATAATTTCCACCAGCCAGCCGCGCTCCGGCCACTGTCTGATCTGGTGGACATGATCGACCAGCATGTTGCCTGCGGCAATAATGCCTTTGCGTTCCATGATCGCTACTCCGCGCCGTCATACCTGTTAAGCGTAGCGCACAATCGGCGGAACGATTGTGCGCCCGGTTGCGCTTATTTCACGGTCCAGCCTTTGTAGGAGCTGACGTTGTTTTTGTCGATCATGGTCACCGGGATCAGCACCGGCGCGGTCGGTGCCGGTTTGCCCTGCAGGATGTTGTAGCCAATTTCCACCGCCTTCGCCGCCATCACCTGGGGATCCTGCGCCGGCGTCGCGACGAACAGCGAGTTCTTACGCTTCAGCGCCTCTTCGCCGTCCGGGCTGCCGTCGACGCCGACGATGAAGAACTCGCTGCGCTGCGCCTGTTTCGCCGCCAGATCGGCGCCAATCGCCGTCGGATCGTTGATCGCGAACACGCCGTCAATCTTCGGATTGGCCGCCAGCAGGGAGGTCATCACCTCCAGTCCGCCTTCCCGGCTGCCTTTGGCGTTCTGGTTGGAGGACAGAATTTTTATATCCGGGTGTTTTTTGAACTCCGTTTCGCAGCCTTCGACGCGGTTTTGTACGGCGGATACCGGCGGCCCGTTGATGATCACCACGTTGCCTTTGTTGTTCAGACGATCGCTAATGTATTTACAGGCCAGCTCGCCCGCCTGGGTGTTATCGGAGGTGATAGTGGCGTCGGCCCCTTCGGCGGCAACGTCAACCGCCACCACCACGATCCCGGCCTCTTTGGCCCGCTTCACCGCCGGGCCAATGCCTTTCGAATCGGCGGCGTTGAGGATAATCATATCGACTTTAGCGGCGATAAAGTTATCGATCTGCGCCACCTGCTGGCCCAGGTCGTAGCCGCTGGAGACCAGCGTCACTTTGACGTTATCCCCCGCCAGTTTGCGGGCTTCCAGCTCCGCGCCCTTGGTGATCTGCACAAAAAACGGGTTGGCAAGGTCGCCCACCGTCACGCCTATCGCTTTCAGCTCTTTGGCCGACGCAAAGGGGGCGGCGGCCAGCAGCGCGCCAGCACACAGCGCGGTGACTATCGGTTTTAAACGCATTCGCTTTTCCTCGCAGGTAAGATGGTGTTGTTATGCACTTTGATGGTGTCGGGTACGGTATTTGTCGATCAGCACCGCAATGATGATCACCGCCCCTTTGATCACCAGTTGCCAGAAGTAGGAGACCCCCATCAGGGTCATACCGTTATTGAGGGTGGCGATAATCAGCGCCCCCACCAGCGTACCGGTGATGGTGCCGATGCCGCCGACGAAGCTGGTGCCGCCGAGAATGACTGCGGCGATGGCGTCCAGCTCGTAGCCGACCCCGAGATTGCCGTTGGCGCTGTACAGCCGGGAGGCGCTCATCACCCCGCCCAGGCCGGAGAGCAGGCCGCTCATGCCATAGACAAACAGCAGCACCAGCCAGACTTTGATGCCGGTCAGCCGCGCCGCCTGCATGTTGCCGCCCACCGCGTAGATATGCACCCCAAGGGTGGTTCGGCGCAGGATAAACCAGCACACCGCGATAACCGCCAGGGCGATGACCACCAGCCACGGCACCGGGCCGAGGTAGTCATTGCCGATCCACTCGAAGCTGATATCGGAGTTGATTACCGTGGTGCCGTCGGCCAGCAGATAGGCGGCGCCGCGCAGCGCCGTGTAAGTGCCGAGGGTGACGATAAACGGCAGTAGCCCGGCGAAGGCCACCAGCGCGCCGTTGAACAGCCCAAGCAGCAGGCCGAGCATCAGCGCCGCCGGAATTGACAGCAACGCCAACTCCGGGATCAGCGAGACCACCATTGCCGCCACCGCGGTGGTGCCGAGAATGGAGCCGACGGAGAGGTCAATGCCGCCGGTGAGGATGATGAAGGTCATTCCCGCCGCCAGCACAATGTTGATCGAGGCCTGGCGGGTAATATTCAGCAGATTGCTTTCCGTGAAGAAGTTGGGGGCGATAAAGCCGAAAACGGCGACGATCAGGATGAGGATCGGCAGAATGCCGACGGTCTGCATCAGGTCGCCCATCAGCATTTTTTTCGCCGAAGCGGATGTCGCGACCGGCGCGGAGGTCTCTTTCGGTATGCTCATAGTTGCCCTGCCTTAAGGTGAGAATCGTTCACGCCGGTGGCCAGCGTCATGATCTGTTCCTGGCTGATATCGCCGGACTGCAGCTCGCCGGCGATAGTCCCTTCGCGCATCACATAGACCCGGTCGCTCATGCCCACCACTTCAGGCAGTTCGCTGGAGATCATCAGAATAGCGACGCCCTGGCGCGCCATGTCGTTCATGATGCGGTAAATCTCACTTTTCGCGCCGACGTCGACGCCGCGGGTGGGTTCATCGAGGATCAGAATGCGTGGGCCAATCGCCACCCAGCGCGAAATCAACAGCTTCTGCTGGTTGCCACCGGACAGTCCGCCGGCGCGTACCTGGGCGTGCGGCACGCGAATGTTAAGTAACTGGATGGCGTCATCGGAAATAGTTTGCGCCTTACGGCGATTGAGCATCCCCCAGGTCGCGTCGCGCTCCAGCGTCGCCATGGTGATGTTTTCCTGGGCCGCCAGTTCGAGAAACAGGCCCTGCTCTTTGCGATTTTCGGTCAGAAAGCCGATTCCATGGTCGATGGCTTCGCGCGGCGAGTGGATCACCACCGGCTCGCCGTCGATCTCGATCACCCCGCCGGTGGCTTTGCGCACGCCAAAGATCAGCTGCGCCAGCTCGGAGCGTCCGGCGCCGACCAGCCCGGCGAGGCCGACGATTTCGCCAGCATGCACCACCAGGCTGCTGGGCTTAACCTTGCCGCCATCGGTCAGATCCTCGACCCGCAGGCGCGGCTGGCCGCGGGGAATATCGCGCTCTTTATTGAACAGATCGCTGAGCGGACGGCCGACCATCATGCGCACCAGCTCCGGCGCATTGAGCTTGTCGCGCACCAGGCTGCCGACATACTGCCCATCGCGCAGGACGCTGACCCGGTCGGAGAGCTCATACACTTCCGCCATGCGGTGGCTGATATAGATGATCGCCATGCCCTCGTCACGCAGGCGCAGGATGAGGTCGAACAGGCGCTGGGTTTCTCGCGAGGAGAGGGCGGCGGTGGGTTCATCCATCACCAGAATGCGGCTTTGACGGTGCAGAGCGCGGGCGATCTCCACCTGCTGCTGTTCGGCGATGGTCAGGGTCATCACCCGGTCGCTGGCCTTGAACTGGGCGCCGAGACGGTCGATCACCGCCTGCGCCTGGCTGAGCATCGCTTTGCGCTGCACCAGGCCACCGCGCGCCAGCTCGCTGCCGAGGAAGATGTTTTCCGCGACGGTCAGGTTCGGCGCCAGCTGCATCTCCTGGTAGATCAACGTGATCCCGGCGGCCAGCGCGTCCTTGGGGCCGCGGATCGTTTGTGGTTTCCCGTCGATCAGGATCTCGCCGCTGGTGGCGGTATAGGCGCCGGCGAGGATCTTCATCAGCGTGCTTTTTCCGGCGCCGTTTTCCCCCATCAGGGCATGGATCTCGCCGGGCCAGACCGTCAGGTCGACGCCCTTCAGCGCGTAGAATTTGCCAAAAGCTTTGGCGATATGGCGCATTTCCAGTACCGGGGTGGCGGTCATCACGGCGCTCCTGTCTGCGAGAACAATAGCTGCAGTCCACCACCGGAAAATAAATGCAGGATGTCAGAATCCATTCATATTTGTCATAGTGATAAATAGTTAACCGCGATCACAGTTACGCGGCGTCATTTTCTGCACCGTCACGCTTATCTGCCGACCGTTCCTTCACCGGAGTTGCTATGACCGCTCGCCGACACCCGTTTTTCACCAGCGCCCGTGGCCGCCTGCTCTCCTTTAATCTGCTGATGGTAGTCGTCACCCTGCTGGTGAGCGGCGTGGCGGTGTTCGGCTTTCACCACGCCAGCCAGCTGCAGGAGCAGGTGCAGCGCCAGACCCTCAACGATATGCGCGGCAGTATGGATCTGGCGCGGGACACGGCGAATGTCGCCACGGCGGCGGTGCGCCTGTCGCAGGTGGTGGGCGCGCTGGAGTACAAAAGCGAAGCGGAACGGCTGCTGGCGACGCAGCAGGCGCTGAAGCACTCGCTGGCCCAGCTGGCGGCGGCCCCGCTGGCGCAGCAGGAGCAGGCGCTGGTGGCCAGTATTATTCGCCGCAGCAACGCGCTGCAGCAGAGCGTGGCGGAGATGCTGGAGCGCGGCCAGCGCCGCCATCTGCAGCGCAATGCGCTGCTGAGTTCGCTTTACCAGAATCAGAGCAACCTGCGCCATCTCGCCGATCTTAACGATCGCGGCGGGGAGCGGGCGATCGATCCTCGCCGGCTGGCCGAGATGGACCGGCTGATCGTCGCCGCGATCCATACCGTCACGCCGCGGTCGATCGTCCTGCAGCTCGACCAGCTGCGCGGCGACCTGCCGGCCCATAGCGCCGATCCCGCGCTGGCGTTTGTTCTTCCCGACGTCACCCGGGAGCTGGCGAAGCTGGCCCCGCTGTCGGCCCAGCTGGAGGAGAGCGACCTGACGATCAGCTGGTACATGTACCACATCAAAGCGCTGGTCGCGCTGCTTAACGACGACATCAATCAGTACGTGACCCGGGTGGCGGAAGCCTCCGAACAGCGGGCGGCGCAGAGCCATCGGGAGCTGCGCTCCATCAGCATGTTTATTCTGCTTTCCGCGCTGCTGGCGCTGGCGATCACCGGCTGCGCCGGGTGGTACATCTACCGTAACCTGGGCTCTAACCTGACCGCTATCTCGCGGGCGATGTCGCGGCTGGCTCAGGGAGAGCCGAACGTCTCGGTGCCGGCCCTGCAGCGGCGCGACGAGCTGGGCGAACTGGCGCGCGCCTTTAACGTTTTCGCCCGCAATACGGCGTCGCTGGAGCACACCACCCGGCTGCTGAAAGAGAAGACCACCCAGATGGAGATCGATCGGATTAAGCGCCAGGAGCTGGAGGAGGCGCTGCTGCACAGCCAGAAGATGAAGGCCGTCGGCCAGCTGACCGGAGGCCTGGCGCATGATTTTAACAACCTGCTGGCGGTGATCATCGGCAGCCTTGAGCTGGTGGAGCCGAATGCGCAGGATGCGCCGCGCCTCACCAGGGCGCTGAAGGCGGCGGAACGCGGGGCGCTTCTGACCCAGCGGCTGCTGGCCTTTTCGCGCAAGCAGGCGCTGCATCCCCAGGCGGTGGCAATGGCGCCGCTGCTGGAGAACCTCAGCGAGCTGATGCGCCACTCCCTGCCGGCGACCTTGAGCCTGGAGATTGAGGCGCAGTCGCCGGCATGGCCGGCATGGATAGACGTCGGCCAGCTGGAAAACGCCCTGATCAACCTGGTGATGAACGCCCGCGACGCCATGGCCGGGCGCGCGGGCGTCATTAAAATTCGCACCTGGAATCAGCGGGTCACTCGCAGCAGCGGCCAGCGGCAGGATATGGTGGCCCTGGAGGTGATCGATCACGGCAGCGGCATGTCGCAGGCGGTGAAAGCCCGGGTGTTTGAACCCTTCTTCACCACCAAAGCCACCGGCAGCGGCAGCGGCCTGGGGTTGTCGATGGTGTATGGCTTTGTGCGCCAGTCGGGCGGCCGGGTGGCGCTGGAGAGCGCGCCGGGGCAGGGGACGACGGTGCGGCTGCAGCTGCCCCGGGCGATGACCGAGGTCGTGAAGGCGGTGGCGCCGGTGGAAGACGAACCCATCCCGGCGGGAGAGCGGCTGGCGCTGGTGCTGGAGGATGAAGAGGATGTTCGCCAGACGCTGTGCGAGCAGCTGCATCAGCTGGGCTGGTTGACGCTGGAAACCGCCAGCGGGGAAGCGGCGCTGCAGCTGCTGGAGGCCTCGCCGGCTATCGCCCTGTTGATCAGCGATTTGATGCTGCCCGGCGCGCTGAGCGGCGCCGATGTGATCCATACCGCCCGACGCCGCTTTCCGGCGTTGCCGGTGCTGCTGATCAGCGGTCAGGATTTGCGCCCGGCGCAGAACCCGGCCCTGCCGGAGGTGGAGTGGCTGCGTAAGCCCTTTACCCGCGCCCAGCTGGCGCAGGCGCTAAGCGCGGCGTACGCGAGGATTTGAGATTCCTCCGCTACCCGGGCGGCATGCCGTTGATTAAGGTAGCGGCAGGACTCTGATGAGATTGGCCCCGATGAAACGTTACGCAACCGCACTGCTCTTTTGCACTCTGTCGCTGACCAGCCTGGCCGCTCGCGCCGATATTATCGATGACGCGATCGGCAATATTCAGCAAGCCATTAACGACGCCTATAACCCGGGCAGTAGCCGTTCCAGTGACGACGACGACAGAGACAATGACGATGGCCGTTATGATGACGGGCGCTATCAAGGGAGCCGCCAGCAGAGTCGTGACAGCCAGCGCCAGTATGACGATCGGCAACGCCAGCTGGACGATCGCCGCCGTCAGCTGGATGAACGCCAGCGCCAGCTCGATCGCGATCGCCGCCAGTTAGAAAGCGATCAGCGTCGTCTGGACGATGACTATTGATCGCCCCGCTGCAGACCGACGCTTAATCCAGTACTATTTCCATCCCGTCATAGCCCGCTTCGAAACCTTCCGGTAGCGGGTTATCCATCATCCAGACGTCAAACTGATGGCTGATATGGGTGAGGATCACTCGCGGACAGCCTATCGCCTGGTTAAGGGCGCGAACGGTAGTGAAATCGTTGTGGTTACGCGGGGTCTGCGCGCGCGGCTCATGACTGCAGTCGATGATCATCGCCTGCGGGCGATTGTTGAGTAAAAACTTCAGCGTCTTGTCCGGCAGCCCGGCGGTATCCGAGAGCCAGGCCACCCGACTGTGGGCCGACTCCAGCAGATAACCGAAGGTGAGCTTCGAATGGTTGAGCGGCAGGGGCGTCACCCGCAGGCCCTGCAGCTCAAACACCACAAACGGCGTGACGGTATGGCTGAAGTCGAGCAGGCCGGGGTGCTTGAGCAGATCGTCGCAGCCGGCGTCGTCCGGCGGGCCATAGACCGGGATCGGCCCGCCCACGCCCCAGCGCAGCGGAAACAGCCCCTGCACATGATCCAGGTGATAGTGGGTTAGCAGCACTTGCTGAAAGCTGCCGGCGGGATGATGTTCCATCAGATCCGGCCTGCCGGCGTCCAGCAGCGTCACTGCGCTGTTGAACGTCACCACCCCGCTACAGGGGCGGCGGCGATGGCTTTCCTCACGGCGGGCGCGGCGGCAGGCCGCGCAATCGCAGCCGAAGACCGGCACCAGCTGAGCGCCGCCGGTGCCGGTTAAGCGGAGGGTCAGGCTCATCGTGTCACCTTGTGTTTATACCAGCGGATCCGCTTCGCGCACCGCGTGGCTGCGCAGCAGGCGGAAAAACTCATCGACCGATTGGCGGAGACTGCCGTCGTTATTCAGCGTCAGGCAATCGTCCGGCTTATAGCGCGCGGCGCGGTCCAGACGCTGGGCGATGTCCACCGCATTTTCCCGGCCGCGCTGCTCCAGCCGCTGGCGCAGCACCGGCGGCGAGACGGCGAGACAGATCGGCACCAGCACCTCGCCGTAGCGTTCCCGCGCCAGCGCCAGATGGGCGCGGGAGCCATTGGCCACCACGTCGAAGCCGGCGTGCAGCCAGAGGTCGATCTCCACGCCAATGCCATAGTAAGTATGGTTGGCGTGCCAGCTGAGGGCAAAGAGATGCTGCTCGGCGCGGGTAAAAAATTCATGTTCGCTGAGGGCGATATGGTTTTCGTTACCGGCGTTAAAGGGCCGGGTAATGTAACGATGCGCCACCAGCAACTGCGGGTGCTCGCGCTGGCGCAGCGCCGCCAGCAGGCTGTCTTTACCGGAGCCGGAGGGCCCCACCAGCCAAATCAGTTTCCCCGGCATTAAAAGACCCTCCTTCCCTGGCGCCAGACATGGTCGATGTGGACATGCTCGCCGCGACGGTGCGCCAGCACCAGGTCGGCGCGTTTCCCCTCGGCGATGACGCCGCGATCGTCAAGGCCCAGCGCCTGCGCCGGATGTTTGCTGACCAGACGGATCGCCTGCGCCAGGGTGAAGGCGTTATCCTCGGCGTCGGCGATGCGGAATGCGGCATCCAGCAGGCTGGCGGGGTAGTAGTCAGACGAGAGAATGTCGAGCAAACCGTGGTTCGCCAGCTGGTGGGCGGCGACGTTGCCGGAGTGGGAACCGCCGCGCACGATATTCGGCGCCCCCATCAGGACGTGCATCCCGCGCTGACGTGAAGCCTGCGCCGCGGCCAGGGTGGTAGGAAACTCGGCGATCACGCTACCCAACTGGTGGGATTCAGCCACATGCGCCTCGGTAGCGTCGTCGTGGCTGGCGAGGGCGATACGGCGGGCGCGGCACATGGCGGCAATGGTCTGGCGATTGGGCTGCGACCAGGTGGCGGCCAGGGCCATCTGCTCGTCTTCAAAACGATCCATCTCGTCATGCGTCAGATGGTACTTTCCCTGATAGTAATCGCGGTACTTGCTGCGATCGGCATACTGGCGCTGGCCCGGGGAGTGATCCATCAGCGAGACCATGCTCACCGATTCGCGCTCGATCAGCTTTTCAAACAGCGGCAGCGTGGTGTGATGCGGCAGCTCGCAGCGCAGGTGCAGACGGTGCTCGGCGCGGTTAAGACCACGCTTTTGCGTCTCTTCCACCGCATTGACCATCTTCTCCAGATTCTCAAGACGATCGCCGCCATCGCGCACGTCGCCAATCGCCACGGCGTCGAGCACGGTGGTGATGCCGCTGGCGACCATCATTGCATCGTGGCTGCTCATCGCCGAGTGGGCCGGCCAGTCCACCTTCGGTCGCGGGGTAAAGAATTTGTCGAGGTTATCGGTATGCAGTTCGATAAGGCCCGGCAGCAGCCAGCCGCCTTCGCCATCCAGCGCCTGCGGCAGCCGGCTCTGGCTTTCCGCGAAGGCGAGAATGCGACCGCCCTGGACTTCCAGCGAACCGTGTACCACGTCGTCGTCGAGAACCAGATTTACGTTATTGATAATCATGCTGTCATTCCCATGGGGTGCAGCCGGTCGGCGACCTGGCGGCGTACCCCTTCGTCATGGAAAATCCCGACGATGGCCGCGCCGCGCGCTTTGGCATCGTGGATCAGGTCGACCACGGCAGCACTGTTTTTGGCATCCAGTGAGGCGGTGGGTTCATCGAGGAGCAGGATCGGATAGTCGACCGCAAAACCGCGGGCGATATTGACCCGCTGCTGTTCGCCGCCGGAAAAGGTCGACGGCGCAAGATGCCACAGACGTTCAGGAACGTTGAGGCGGGTCAGCAGCTGGGCGGCTTTGGCGGCGCTCGCTTCACGCGGCGTCCCGAGGTCGAGCAGCGGCTGCATCACCACCTCCAGCGCCGAAATGCGCGGGATCACCCGCAGAAACTGGCTGACCCAGCCGATGGTGGTTTGACGCACTTCCAGCACCTTGCGCGGCGTGGCGGTGACCAGATCGACCCATTCGTCGCCGTGGCGGATATGAATATGGCCGCTGTCCGGCAGATAGTTGGCGTACAGCGAGCGCAGCAGGGTCGATTTGCCGCTGCCGGAGTGGCCGTGGAGCACCACGCACTCCCCGGCGTTAACGGTCAGCGAGGCGTCGGCCAGCACCGGCAGACGCACGCCGTGCTGCTGGTGCAGAACAAAGGTTTTATGAATGTTTTCAACGCGGATCATGTTAGCCCTCACGGGGTTGAGTTGCCGGGTGGCGCTTCACTGACCCGGCCTACGAATAACGCATCTGCAGGCCGGGTAAGGCGCAGCCGCCGCCCGGCAAAACAGCGTCAGTTCTGCAATACCGACGACACCAACAGCTGGGTGTAAGGGTGATGCGGATCGTCGAGCACCCGGTCGGTTAAGCCACTCTCCACCACCTGGCCCTGCTTCATCACCAGCAGTCGGTTCGCCAGCAGGCGGGCGACGCCGAGATCGTGGGTGACAATCACCACCGCCAGATTCAGCTCCACCGCCAGACCGCGCAGCAGATCAAGCAACCGTGCCTGCACGGACACATCCAGCCCGCCGGTAGGTTCATCCATAAACACCAGCTTCGGCTGGGTGACGAGATTGCGGGCGATCTGCAAACGCTGCTGCATGCCGCCGGAAAAGGTGGTGGGCAGGTCGTCGATGCGTGAGGGCGGGATCTCCACCTCCTGCAGCCACTTTTCGGCGGTGGCGCGAATGTTGCCGTAGTGGCGGGCGCCGGTGGCCATCAGCCGTTCGCCGATGTTGCCCCCGGCGGAGACCTGGCGACGCAGGCCGTCCATCGGGTGCTGATGCACCACCCCCCATTCGGTGCGCAGCAGGCGGCGGCGTTCGGCTTCGCTCATGGCGTACAGCGAGCGCTGTTGGTACAGCACCTCGCCCCGCTGCGGCGTCAGGCGGGCGGAAATCGCCTTCAGCAGGGTGGTTTTACCGGATCCGGATTCCCCAACGATGCCGAGCACTTCCCCCGGCCACAGTTCGAAGGAGACGTCGCGGAAGCCTTTATCCGGGGCATAGAGATGGGTCAGGTGATTGACGGCAAGTAACGGCTGGCTCATTTTTTCTGCTCCTCGCTCTGCTGGCGGCAATAGTCGGTATCGGAGCAGACAAACATCCGCTGGCCGCTGTCATCCAGCACCACTTCGTCGAGGTAGCTGTGGCGCGAGCCGCAGATGGCGCAGGGCTCATCCCACTCCTGGACGGTAAACGGATGGTCGTCGAAATCGAGACTTTCCACCGGGGTATAGGGCGGCACGGCGTAGATCCGCTTTTCACGCCCGGCGCCGAACAGCTGCAGCGCCGGCATCATGTGCATTTTCGGGTTATCGAATTTCGGGATCGGCGAGGGGTCCATCACGTAGCGGCCATTGACCTTCACCGGGTAGGCGTAGGTGGTGGCGATATGGCCGAAGCGGGCGATATCTTCATACAGTTTCACCTGCATCACGCCGTACTCTTCCAGGGCGTGCATAGTGCGGGTTTCGGTTTCGCGCGGCTCGATAAAGCGCAGCGGCTCCGGGATCGGCACCTGATAGATCAGGATCTGATCCTCCACCAGCGGCGTCTCCGGGATGCGGTGGCGGGTCTGGATCAGGGTGGCGTCTTCAGTGCGCTCAGTGGTGGCGACGCCGGTCACGCGCTTAAAGAACTGGCGGATCGACACCGCGTTGGTGGTGTCATCGGCGCCCTGGTCAATCACCTTCAGCACGTCGTTCTCGCCGATGACGCTGGCGGTCAGCTGGATGCCGCCAGTGCCCCAGCCGTAGGGCATGGGCATTTCGCGACCGCCGAACGGCACCTGATAGCCGGGAATGGCTACCGCTTTGAGAATAGCCCGGCGGATCATGCGCTTGGTTTGCTCGTCGAGATAAGCAAAGTTATAGCCAGTCAGTGGGTTAGCCACGTTCGTTCTCCCGTTGCAGGCGTTTCAGCAGCGCCAGTTCGGCCTGGAAATCGACATAGTGCGGTAGCTTCAGATGCGAGACGAAGCCGGCGGCTTCAACGTTATCGGCGTGGGCCAGCACAAACTCTTCATCCTGGGCGGGACCGGCAATCTCTTCGTCATAGTCCGCCGCCTGCAGGGCGCGGTCGACGAGGGCCATGGCCATCGCTTTGCGCTCGCTCATGCCGAAGGTCAGACCGTAGCCGCGGGTGAAGTGCGGCGGTTCATCCTGCGGGGCGACGAAGCCGTTGACCATTTCGCATTCGGTCAGCAGCAGCTCGCCAATATTGACGCTAAAGCCCAGCTCTTCCGGGACAATCTCCACCTGCACGTAGCCGCTGCGGATCTCGCCGGCAAACGGATGGTTGCGGCCATAGCCGCGCTGAGTCGAATAGGCCAGCGCCAGCAGGTAGCCTTCATCGCCGCGCATCAGCTGCTGCAGGCGTGAAGAACGCGAGCAGGGGTAGACCGGCGGGGTGCGGGTGATATCGTCGGGCGGTGTGCCGCGATCTTCCTCGGCCTTCGCCAGCCCCTGCTGCGTGAGCAGGCGGAAAACATGCGGCGAGGTCGGCGCTTCGCTATCGGCTTTCGGCACAGACGGCGCGTCGCCGTTCGCCAGCAGGGTAAAATCGAGCAGGCGGTGGGTGTAGTCGTAGGTAGGGCCCAGCAGCTGACCGCCGGGGATATCTTTGTACACTGCCGAGATGCGGCGTTCGAGACGCATTCCGGCGGTGTCGATCGGTTCGCTAACCGCCAGCCGCGGCAGGGTGGTGCGGTAGGCGCGCAGCAGGAAGATCGCTTCGACGTTATCGCCGCTGGCCTGCTTGAGCGCCAGCGCCGCCAGTTCGCGATCGGCGATGCCGCCCTCGGTCATCACCCGGTCCACCGCCAGATTGAGCTGGTCGCTTATCTGGTCAACGCTCAGTTCGGGAAGCCGTCCATCGCCCCGTCGTTTCTGTTCCTGTAAGGCGTGAGCGGCGCGGATCGCCTTCTCGCCGCCCTTGACGGCAACGTACATTTAGCAAACCTCCACGTGGGTGGTGCGCGGGATCGCCAGCAAGCGCTCGCCGCAGGTGAGGATCAGGTCAATGCCCAGCGGGAACGGGTGCGGGCGCTCCGTCAGTTCGTCAATGATGCAGTCCGGCAGCTGAGGGGCGATCATTCGCTCTTCGGCAATGCCTGCCCCGGTCAGGCGCAGCATGCGCCCGCCGCTCAGGCTGGCGAGCTGGACGATCAGCGTGACGCCGGTCTCCGGGGCGGTGACGGTGCCCGCGGAGAGGACGTTGAGCTGCTCGGCGATGATGCCGTCATTGGCGACCGCAAAGACCGCCTGCTGCGGCTGGTCCACCAGCGGCGCGCCGGTATGGAAGCGCAGATTCTGTCCCACCAGATCGTTATGCAGGGCGCTGGCGAGCCAGACCGGTGTTTCATGATCGGCAAGGGTCAGCAGCAGGCTGGTGGAGGCGACGTTCAGCGGCTGCCAGCCGTGCTGCAACTGCTGCAGGGAGACAATCACCCCCGGCTCGCTCATCGCTTTCAGCAGGCGACGAAAACTGTGTTGGGCATCCTGCACAGCCAGGGTAAAAGCGGGTTGTAAGGTCATGCGTTATCTCCGCGAACCAGGGTAAAGAAGTCGACCCGGCTGGCGTTGACTTCGGCGCGTCGGGCTTCAGTGCGCGCGCTGCGTAGCGCTTCCAGCGGGGTTATCAGGGTTTCCATTAAATTGTGAAAATGGCGGGGCGACTGCAGCAGGGCGTCGATGGCCGCGCAGCGTTCGGCGTGCGGGCGGTCGCGGCCTAAGATCCAGCTGTAGCCGAGCGTACCATCGGCCAGACGTACCGCCGCCCGGGTGAGCGTGGCGTCGCCGGCGAAGAAACGGTCGCCGATACCGCCCATCCGGGCCTGAAGCTGCACCAGGCCTGTCTCGGGAGAGCGGATCAGCTCATACTCCGGCGCCAGCTGCAGGGCGTGCATGCGTGCCAGAAGATCTTGCGGTTCACTGTGGGCCAGCACGGATATCCAGCGCTGGCGGGTGGCGGTATCGAAGTGCATTCAGTGCTCCATGGTGAATTCAATCATGTCGGCGCGGGTCAGGCTGACGGAGTATTCGGTGACGGCCTGCTCGCCCTGGCGGCTGTTGAGGGTGCGCACGCAGAGCAGCGGCGCCATATTGGGGATCTCCAGTAGCTTGCTCTCTTTCGCCTGCGCGCGACGGGCGCTGATTTTGGTGCGCACCCGGGTCAGTTTGACGTCAAGCCGATCGCGGAGCAGGTTGTGCAGCGAGCCGTGGCTGAAGGTCTGCAACACCGGCCAGAAGCGCAGGTCGGCGAAGTAGTGGTCAATCAGGCACAGGGCGACGCCATTGACCCGGCGCAGGGTGCGCAGGTGGATGACATTCTCGCCCTCGCTAATGCCAAAGGCCTCGGCAACGTGCGCGCTGGCGGGGCGCAGTACCGACAGCAGTTTTTCGCTGGTGGGATCGCTGCTTTGTTCCAGCAGGTTCTGGCTGAACCGCGCCTGGGCATTGAGCGGGTAATCGATCGGCCGCATCAGCACCAGCACGCCGACGCCCTGACGGCGTTGTACCCAGCCGCGCTCAACCAACTGGTCGATAGCCCGACGCAGGGTATGGCGGTTTACGTCGAAGCGCGTCGCCAGCTGCTGCTCGGCGGGCAGATAGTCGCCGCAGCGATAGTGGTGGCGCAGCTCCTGCTCAAGCCGGGCGGCGATTTCCTGATAGCGCGTGGGATAACTGGTCGGATGTCTGGACAGGTGCATGGTCATCAAGCCTCACACAGCATAGGCGAGGAGCCTCCTCGCGTTGTGAGCCGATCCTGACCGGTTTATGTTGCAGTTCGGTTAAGTGATGATGACTAAAGGATGAAGAGTTAATGCCAGACGGATGACAGGGCGGCCAGGCCGCCCTGGCGGGGTCAGCCTTGTTTGACTACGTTGATCATCCATGGGACGCCAAAGCGATCGACGACTTTGCCGAAGCCGTGGGCCCAGAAGGTTTCCTGCCAGGCCATCTCAATGCGCCCGCCGACCGCCAGCGCGTCGAACCAGCGCTGGCCTTCAGCGACATCGTTGGGATCGAGGACGAGGGTGAAGCCGGCGTAATGCACATCGGGCCCGAAGGCGCTGTCGCTTAGCATCAGCTCGCCGTTGCCGATGCGCAGGCTGGCGTGGGCGATGGCGTCATCCGCCATCTTCTGGCCAGACGGGCAGCCGTCAGAGGCTTCCTGCGCCGAAGGCGGCATTTCGCCAAAGGTCATTTTAAACATCAGCTCGGCGCCCAGCGTCTGCTGATAGAAGGCGATCGCCTCGGCGCAGTTGCCCGCAAAGGCAAGGTAGGGACTTAAGGACATGGTGAATACCTCAGTGACCGTAACCCGTAAAGCGTAGTCGCCCACAGCGGGATTGAGCCAGACGGCAGCGCGAAAATGGGGCGGGAATAGTGCTGCAGGCGGCAGCGTAAATAGCGGCGGCTGGCGGGATAAATAACTGGATGCGCAGGGAGGCGAAGGGCAGTGAGGATATCGGGAGCGGCGACGGCGATAGGGGAAAATAATCGCGTCGCCTGCCCGGAAATAAATCAGTTCTTTTTGACGAATTCAGATTTCAGCTTCATCGGGCCAAAACCGTCAATTTTGCAGTCAATATTGTGATCGCCTTCGACCAGGCGGATATTCTTCACTTTGGTGCCGATTTTCAGCATCGATGAGCTGCCTTTAACCTTCAGATCTTTCACTACCGTGACGCTGTCGCCATCGGCCAGTAAATTGCCATTGGCATCTTTAACGATCAGAACGTCGTTTTCTTCCGTGGCTTCGGCAGGGTTCCACTCATGGGCGCATTCCGGGCAGATGTACATGCCGTTGTCTTCATAAGTGTAAGTCGAATCGCATTTTGGGCAGTGTGGCAGTTGCATGACGTTCCTCGTGATGTCGTCGAAAAACAGGACGTTGGTCCTTTAAACAGCGGCTGAGAGCCGAAAGTGGCTATGATTATAGCGCAATCACCCACTTTTGTCGGGTGTTTTTTTGCTAAAAAATAGCCGGGGCGCTATTCCGGGAAGAAGCGAATAAACGCTGAAATTAACCGCCGGCGATGGAACAATATCGACGAAATAATTTCCGGGCGATCGGCAGGAAATGAACTTATTTATTTTCTGGGACTCTGTAATTAGGCGGTAAATTTATGTGAAGTTGATCGCAGATATAAACACTGTTAGGGTAAAAAAGGGGAGCAGGTCAATTTCATCAATGATGACGATAAGCCGCTCCATTTATTCACCAGTAGCCACAGCAGGCGTCAACAGGTTCGGTTGTACATTCTGTCAGCAGACAGTGCAGGCAAACCTGCTACGCTTGAAATGAGGAGCACAGCAATTCACCGCTCCTGACGCACGTTGCGAATGGCTTTGCCATTCGGCGAAGAGACGTGCATTCAAGGCGGAGTAGCAGAGGAAAAATATGCTTAAAAGGAAAAAAATAAAGCCCATCACCCTTAAGGATGTGACCATCATCGACGATGGTAAACTGAAAAAGGCGATCACCGCGGCCTCCCTGGGCAACGCGATGGAGTGGTTCGATTTCGGCGTCTACGGCTTTGTGGCCTACGCCTTAGGTAAAGTCTTCTTCCCCGATGCCAACCCAAGCGTGCAGATGATTGCCGCACTCGGTACCTTCTCCGTTCCATTTTTAATTCGTCCGCTGGGCGGCCTGTTCTTCGGGATGCTGGGCGATAAATATGGTCGGCAGAAAATTCTCGCGATAACTATCGTGATCATGTCGATAAGTACTTTCTGTATCGGCCTTATTCCTTCGTATGCCACGATAGGTATCTGGGCGCCGATCCTGCTGCTGCTGTGTAAAATGGCGCAAGGCTTCTCGGTCGGTGGTGAATATACCGGGGCGTCGATCTTCGTCGCGGAATACTCCCCTGACCGTAAACGCGGGTTTATGGGCAGCTGGCTGGACTTTGGCTCCATCGCCGGGTTTGTAATGGGGGCCGGCGTGGTGGTCCTGATCTCCAGCGTGGTGGGTGAACAGAACTTCCTTGAGTGGGGTTGGCGTATCCCGTTCTTCCTGGCGCTGCCGCTAGGCATCATCGGCCTCTATCTGCGCCATGCGCTGGAAGAGACCCCGGCGTTCCAGCAGCATGTGGACACCATGGAGCAGGGCGACCGTGAAGGTCTGCAGGACGGGCCGAAGGTCTCTTTTAAAGAGATTGCCACTAAGCACTGGCGCAGCCTGCTGACCTGTATCGGTCTGGTGATTTCCACCAACGTGACCTACTACATGCTGCTGACCTACATGCCGAGCTACCTGTCGCATAACCTGCACTACTCGGAAGATCATGGGGTGCTGATCATCATCGCCATCATGGTCGGGATGCTGTTTGTGCAGCCGGTTATCGGTATGCTCAGCGACCGTTTCGGCCGCCGTCCGTTTATCCTGATTGGTAGCGTGGCGCTGTTTGCCCTGTCGATCCCGGCCTTCATTATGATCAACAGCAACGTGACGAGCCTGATCTTCGCCGGTCTGCTGCTGCTGGCGGTGGTGCTGAACTGCTTTATCGGGGTGATGGCCTCCTCGCTGCCGGCGATGTTCCCGACGCACATCCGCTTCAGCGCCCTGGCCAGCGCCTTTAACATCTCGGTGCTGATTGCCGGTCTGACGCCAACCCTGGCGGCGTGGCTGGTGGAGACCACCCAGAACCTGATGATGCCGGCATACTACCTGATGGTGATCGCGGTGGTGGGTATGGCGACGGGCCTGTCGATGAAAGAGACCGCTAACCGTCCGCTGAAAGGGGCGACCCCGGCGGCGTCGGATATTCAGGAAGCGAAAGAAATCCTTGGCGAGCACTACGATAACATCGAGCAAAAAATCGAAGATATCGATCAGGAGATCGCCGATCTGCAGGCAAAACGGTCGCGTCTGGTGCAGCAGCATCCGCGTATCAACGACTAACTGTTTTCACTGCTAATCATGCCGCCTGGGGAAACCCCGGCGGCATTTTTTATGCCTCCGGCAAGGCCAGACCGTGACGACGCTGTTGGCTAAGTTTACGGTACTGCTGCGGCGGCATCCCCACGTAGCGGGTAAAGGTGCTGTAGAAACGGCTGCTGGAGCGGAAACCGGCGGTGAGGGCGATATCCAGGATGGTCTTGTCGGTATCGCTCAGCAGCGCCCGCACGTGATTGATACGCATGGCGGTAATGTACTGCTTCATGGTTTGCTGCATCACTCTCTGGAATACCCCCATCGCATAGTTCGGGTTGAGCTTAACGTGCTCGGCGACGGCATTGACGGTCAGCGCCTGGTCGTAGTGGGCGGCGATAAATTCCAGCATCTGGCTGACATAAAACTGCGCATGGCGCGAGACGCTGTTCTTATGGGTGCGCGAGGTTTTGTTGACCAGAATCGGCTGCCAGCCGGCGAGGCTCAGCCGCTTCAGCATCAGGGCGATTTCATCGATCGCCAGCTGGCGAATCTGTTCATTGTCGTGGTTCAGCTCCTGCTGCCAGCGGCGCACCTCGAAGGCGCTCAGCTGCTGGGCGGCGAGGGATTTAATCACCATCCCGTGAGTGACGTGGTTGATCAGCTCCCGGTCCAGCGGCCATGAGAGAAACAGATGCATCGGCAGGTTAAAGATCGCCATCTGCTGGCAATCCCCCGGGCGGGTCAACTGATGCGGCGTACAGGCCCAGAACAGAGTGATATAGCCTTTCTCTATGCGCACCACTTCGTTATTAATCAAATATTCCACGTCGCCATCGAACGGCACGTTGACCTCCACCTGGCCATGCCAGTGGCTGGTAGGCATGGCGTGCGGCGGGCGCAGCTCGATATCCATACGCTGATACTCAGAGTAGAGCGCCAGCGGGCTGCGGCTCTGCTTTTCATCGCTGCTGCACATAAAGGGATCGGGGGGCAGGGAGGTGAAGCGGTATTCCATCGTTAGCGTATTCCTGAATTGTCAGAGTGGCTGCATTTTTCGCCAGAACTGACGACAGCTTAGCGGAAGAATCGGCCCATTTTCTCTCCTTTTTGCGCAATCTGTTCCCGAAAACTCAGATTTTGTGGCGCTTAATGGCCGATCTGAGCTTTCGGGAATGCTCCGGTGGGAACAGGGCAGCGCAACGCTGAACGGCGTGCCACTCTGCAAGGGTTCAATGACCTGATGGAGAGAGCGTAATGACCGCCCCAAAAATTACCTTTATCGGCGCCGGTTCGACGGTGTTCGTTAAAAATATTCTCGGTGATGTTTTCCAGCGCCCGGCGCTGAAATCGGCGCATGTCGCGCTGATGGATATCGATGACACCCGGCTGGAAGAGTCGCATACCGTGGTGCGCAAGCTGATGGATTCCGTCGGCGCGAAGGGCGAAATCAGCTGCCATCGCGATCGCAAAACCGCCCTGCAGGGCGCTGATTTCGTTGTGGTCGCCTTCCAGATTGGCGGCTATGAGCCCTGTACCGTCACCGATTTTGAGGTCTGTAAACGCCATGGCCTGGAGCAGACCATCGCCGATACGCTGGGTCCGGGGGGCATTATGCGCGCCCTGCGCACCATACCTCATCTGTGGGCTATCTGCGACGACATGACCGAGGTCTGCCCGGACGCCACCCTGCTTAACTACGTCAACCCAATGGCGATGAACACCTGGGCCATCTACGCCCGCTACCCGCATATTAAACAGGTTGGCCTGTGCCACTCGGTGCAGGGAACGGCGGAAGAACTGGCGCGCGATCTTGACCTCAACCCGGCGGATTTACGCTACCGCTGCGCCGGGATTAACCATATGGCGTTCTATCTCTCGCTGGAGAAAAAGCTCGCCGACGGCAGCTATGTCAGCCTTTATCCCGACCTGCTGCAGGCCTACGCTGACGGGCGCGCGCCGAAGCCTAACCTGCACGGCAACCCGCGCTGCGAAAACATCGTCCGCTATGAGATGTTCAAAAAGCTCGGCTACTTTGTGACCGAGTCGTCGGAGCATTTTGCCGAATACACGCCATGGTTTATCAAGCCGGGCCGCGAGGACCTTATCGCCCGCTATAAAGTGGCGCTGGATGAATACCCGAAACGCTGCGTCGAGCAACTGGCCAACTGGCATCAGGAGCTGGAGAGCTATCAGCGCGGCGAGCGCATCGAGGTGAAGCCATCCCGGGAGTATGCCAGCACCATCATGAACGCCATCTGGACCGGCGAGCCAAGCGTGGTGTATGGCAACGTGCGCAATGACGGCCTTATCGACAACCTGCCGCAGGGCTGCTGCGTGGAAGTGGCTTGCCTGGTGGACGCCAACGGCATTCAGCCGACCAAAATGGGTGCGCTGCCGGCGCATCTGGCGGCGCTGATGCAGACCAACATCAACGTGCAGACGCTGCTCACGGAGGCGATCCTCACCGAAAATCGCGATTACGTCTATTACGCCACGATGATGGATCCGCACACCGCTGCGGTGCTGGGGATCGAAGAGATCTACGCGCTGGTGGACGATCTGATCGCCAGCCACGGCGACTGGCTGCCGTCCTGGCTGCATCGTTAATCTTCTCATGCCGCCGGGGGCAACGACCCGGCGGCGTCCTGCATGCTCTATCAAACACTGAAGGAGGCGCTGGCGACAGCGACCTGTACCCTATGAGTATTTCAATGACAACAAAGCTCAGCTACGGATTTGGTGCCTTTGGTAAAGATTTCGCTATCGGTATCGTCTACATGTATCTGATGTATTACTACACCGATATTGTTGGACTGTCGGTTGGGGTGGTCGGCACCTTGTTTCTGGTGGCGCGGATCCTCGATGCGATAGCCGATCCGATCATGGGTTGGATCGTCAACTGTACGCGATCGCGATGGGGGAAATTCAAACCGTGGATCCTGATTGGCACGATAACCAACTCGGTAGTGCTGTATATGCTGTTCAGCGCCCATCACTTCTCCGGCGGGGCGCTGCTGGCATGGGTGTGGCTGACCTATCTGCTGTGGGGGTTCACCTACACCATCATGGATGTGCCGTTCTGGTCGCTGGTGCCGACCATTACCCTTGATAAACGCGAACGTGAACAGCTGGTGCCGTATCCACGCTTTTTCGCCAGCCTGGCGGGATTCGTCACTGCCGGCGTCACGCTGCCGTTTGTCAGCGCCGTGGGCGGCTCCGACCGCGGTTTCGGTTTCCAGATGTTCACCCTGGTGTTGATCGCCTTCTTCGTGGTTTCCACCCTCGTCACGCTGCGCAACGTCCACGAGGTTTACTCCTCGGATAGCGGCGTGAGCGAGGATGCCAGCCATCTCTCACTGCGCCAGATGGTGGCGCTGATCTATAAAAACGATCAGCTGGCCTGCCTGTTGGGCATGGCGCTGGCCTATAACACGGCGGCGAATATTATCGCTGGCTTTGCGATTTACTACTTTACCTACGTGATTGGCAGCGCGGAGATGTTCCCGTATTACATGTCCTACGCCGGCGCGGCGAACCTGCTGACGTTAGTGCTGTTTCCGCGGCTGGTGAAAGGGCTGTCGCGGCGCATTCTGTGGGCGGGCGCTTCGATCATGCCGGTGCTGGGCTGCGGCGTGCTGTTGCTGATGGCGCTGAGCGGGATCTACAACGTCGCGCTGATTTCGCTGGCCGGCGTGCTGTTGAATATCGGCACCGCGCTGTTCTGGGTGCTGCAGGTTATTATGGTGGCCGATACCGTCGACTACGGCGAATATACGATGAACATCCGCTGCGAAAGTATCGCCTATTCGGTGCAGACGCTGGTGGTGAAAGCGGGCTCGGCGTTCGCGGCCTGGTTTATCGCCATCGTGCTCGGTATCATCGGTTATGTGCCGAATGTGGCCCAGTCGTCCCAGACGCTGCTGGGGATGCAGGCGATTATGATAGCGCTGCCGACGCTCTTTTTTGCCCTGACGCTGTTTCTCTATTTCCGCTATTACAAGCTCAACGGCGATATGCTGCGTCGCATTCAGATTCACCTGCTGGATAAATATCGCCGGGTACCGGAAAATGTGGCTGAGCCGGAACGGCCCATTGTGGTACCCAACCAGGTGTAAAAAGCGTTCGAAAACAGCTGACGAAAGAGGGGAGGGATGCTCTCTTTTTTGGACAAAAATGAGCGTTGAAAGCGGACGAAAAGAGAAAACGTATTTCTCTAATTTATCTCAAAATATTCTCTCTTTAGGTTCATGTAGTTGTTATTTGCTCCAATTATTCTCAATTAAAACTCAGAATTGTCTCTTTTTCGTGCTCTTGCGCTGCTTTTTAACTCTTGCTACTCTTTTTGGGTGTTACATTTTTCTCTTATTTGTCTCAGTGATGGAGCAATGCGATGCGCATTTTTATCGATGATGGTTCAACCAATATCAAAATGCTGTGGGAGCAAGATGGCGAAACTTTCACCCATATCAGCCCCAACAGTTTTAAACGCGGCTGGTCTGCCACCTTCGGTTCCGGGAAGCCCTTTAACTACACCGTGGATGATGAAAAGTACTCATTCGACCTGATCACTCCCGATGCGCTCCCGACCAATAATATTGACTGGCAGTACAGCCCGTTGAACTCCATCGCTGTCCATCACGCGCTGCTGACCAGCGGTCTTGAGCCACAGGACGTCGAAATAGTCGTGACGCTGCCGCTGACTGAATTTTATGACGAGGATGCGCAATATCGCCTCGACAACATTGAGCGTAAGAAAAAGAGCCTGCTGCGCGAAGTTAAACTGAATAAAGGCGTGGTGTTCAATATCACCAAAGTCACCGTGCGCCCGGAATCGATTCCGGCGGGCATTAGCCTGTGCGATGAACTCAAGCCCTCCCATTCGGTGCTGATTATCGACCTCGGCGGCACCACGCTCGATATCTCGATGGTCGCCGGGCAGATGACCTCGGTTTCGCGCATTTACGGCGACCCGAAGCTGGGCGTATCGCTGGTGACCGACGCCGTTAAGCTGGCGCTGGCGCGGGCGAATACCGATACCTCAAGCTATAACGTCGACCAGATCATTATCAATCGCCATGACGAAGCGTACCTGACCGATAACATCAACGATCCGGATGCGGTTTCTGAGGTGAAAAAGGTGATCACTAACAGCATCGAACGTCTGACCACCCGCGTCCTGACGGCTATCGATAGCTTTAAAGGCTACTCGCATGCCATCGTGATTGGCGGCGGCGCGCCGCTGGTTGCCGATGCCATTCGTGAACGTATGGGCCTGCGTGAGGACCGTTTCGTGGTGGCTGAAGAGCCGCAGTTCGCCCTGGTGCGTGGTCTGAAAATTATTGGCTAAGGAGCGTCTATGACTCTGGAACGCAGAAAAGTGTTGATTTACCTGCGCCCGGATATCAGCGCCAGCGAGCGCTTCGCGGACGCAAAAATTGAGGCCCACCATCGCGGCGACCGTGGCGATATGTCGCGCACGGCGCTGCTGGCGGGGCTGGCGTTAGGGGAAGTCGATAGCCGCTTGCCGTCGATGCTGGCGGCGCTGCTGGCGGAAGACACGAAACCGGAAACGCTGCGCAAGATGCTGGCCTCGTTCCTTGAGATCCAGCCGGCCTCTTCCGCCCCGACAGCCGCACCAGCGGCCGCCCCGGCTAAGGCGCCGGAGCCGCCCGCGCCGGTCAGCGAGAGCGTTTCGGCGCGCAACCTCGCCGGTTCGCTGCCGGACTAAGCGCTATTCGCGGTTTGCGCTATCCGGGAAACTCCCCGGCTTGCGCTGCGCTTAGCCGGGCTACTGTTTACACTGTCCGGTAGCCCGGGTAAGGCGGAACGCCGCGACTGGGAAATTCCCCGGCTTGCGCTGTGCTTAGTTTGTAGGCCGGGTCAGGCGTAGCC
>NZ_JBEAKW010000033.1:0-107925 GCF_040065795.1 Klebsiella sp. JB_Kp004
TTTTCTCTTCAACCGAACCGGCTGTTTGTGTGAAGTGATTCACATCTGCCGTGTCAGTGGGAGCGCATTATAGGGAGTTCGCCGGAAGTAGCAAGGGTTAAAATAGAAAAATCTTATCGACCGCTCATTATTTGAACTTTTCGCTTATTCCTCTTCCTACCATTAAAGCCGCCATCCCAGTGTTCATGCGGCCTGCAGCGTAGCTAACTCGAAAATTGGTTTTTGGCAAAAATGTGATTTTTCTCTCTTACCCAACGCCATTATCGCGCCGATGGTGAATTAAGCGCCACTCTTGACCCACGACAAAGCGCCCGCCCAGCCCCCGTTTCTATAATCAGGCCCGTTTCTTCTTACTGGTAATAATCGATGGCTTATCAACTCAACATTAACTGGCCCGAGTTTTTAGAGAAATACTGGCAAAAGCAGCCGGTGGTTTTAAAAAACGCGTTTCCGGACTTCGTCGACCCGATTACCCCGGACGAGCTGGCCGGGTTAGCCATGGAGCCGGAAGTCGACAGCCGGCTGGTCAGTCTGGCCAACGGTAAATGGCAGGCCAGCAATGGACCTTTTGAACATTTCGATGGCCTGGGCGAGACCGGCTGGTCGCTGCTGGCCCAGGCGGTAAACCACTGGCATATGCCGGCCGCCGAGCTGGTGCGACCGTTCCGCGTACTGCCGGACTGGCGTCTGGACGACCTGATGATCTCCTTCTCCGTCCCCGGCGGCGGCGTCGGCCCCCATATCGATCAGTATGACGTCTTTATTATTCAGGGCATGGGCAGCCGCCGCTGGCGCGTGGGCGATAAGCTGCCGATGCGTCAGTTCTGCCCGCATCCCGCGCTGCTGCACGTCGACCCGTTCCCGCCGATTATTGATGAGGATCTGCAGCCGGGCGATATCCTCTATATTCCGCCGGGATTCCCGCACGATGGTATCACCCACGAAACCGCGCTGAACTACTCCGTGGGTTTCCGCGGGCCAAACGGGCGCGACCTGATCAGCAGCTTCGCCGACTATGTGCTGGAGAACGATCTCGGCGGCGAGCACTATAGCGATCCGGACCTCACCTGCCGCGAGCATCCGGGCCGGGTTGAAGAGTATGAACTCGAACGTCTGCGCGGCATGATGATCGACATGATTCGCCAGCCGGAAGACTTCAAGCAGTGGTTCGGCAGTTTCGTCACCACCCCGCGTCACGAGCTGGATATTGCGCCGGCGGAACCACCGTATGAAGAAGAGGAAGTCGTCGATGCGCTGCTGGGCGGCGAAAAACTTTCTCGCCTGAGCGGCCTGCGCGTTCTGCATATCGGCGATAGCTTCTTCGTGCATAGCGAACAGCTGGACACCACCGATGCCGAAGCGCTGGATGCATTGTGCCGCTATACCTCATTAGGCCAGGAGGAGCTCGGCAGCGGCCTGCAAAACCCGGCTTTTGTGAGCGAACTGACGCGCCTGATTAATCAGGGCTACTGGTACTTCGAAGAGTAAGCCGCGGTACGATTACGGGCAGCCGCCTGGCGCTGCCCGCTGGCTATCAGCCGTTATTGCGCCTGTTTCGGCAGCACCACAATAAACCGCGTCGAGCGCAGATCGGACTGCGCCGCCACGCTGCCGTGGTGGGCGCTGACGATGGATTTCACAATCGCCAGGCCGATGCCGCTGCCCTCCCCTTTGCGCTGGCGCGAGGGGTCGACGCGATAGAAACGGTCAAACAGCCGCGGCAGATGTTCGGCGGCAATCGGCGTACCGGGGTTCTCCACCACCAGGCGGATCGTCTCCGCGCTTTCGCTCAGCGCGATCGTCACCGCCTGGCCAGCCGGGGTGTAGCGGATCGCGTTCGACAGCAAGTTGCTGATCGCCCGCCGCAGCATCAACGGATCGCCCGTCACCTGGCAGGGGCTGCCGTCAAAGCGCAGCGCTACCGCCTTCTCTTCCGCCCACGCCTCGAAAAACTCAAACACCTTATGCACTTCCTCAGCCAGATCCAGTTCCCGCTGTTCGGGGATCAGCTGGTTGTTATCGGCCTGGGCGAGGAACAGCATATCGCTGACCATCCGCGACATGCGCGAGAACTCTTCAAGATTGGAGTAGAGCACCTCTTCCAGCTCCGGCTGGCTGCGGCTCTGGCTTAAGGCGATTTCGGTTTGCGTCACCAGGTTGGTGATCGGCGTGCGGATCTCATGGGCGATATCGGCGGAGAAGTTCGACTGGCGGGTAAAAACATCCTCCATTCGCTCCAGCATATGGTTAAAGGACAGCGCCAGCCGCTCCAGTTCGATAGGCACCGCCTGCGGGTCGAGGCGCACGTCGAGATCCCGCGAGGTAATATTCTGGATCTGCCGGCTGATCTGGCGGATAGGCTTATGCCCCTGATAGACCACAAACAGCACGATGGCGATAATCAGCAGGCTGATTATCGACGCGGCGGAAATCAGCTTCGCTTTCAGCTCATTAATATAGTGCAGGTGAAAATCGATGGATAAGGCCATCAGCAGATGGTACGCCGGCTTGCCATCCGCCTGCTTGCCCAGCGGCAGCATGATCAGCCGCCAGGCACGGGTCTCCATTTGATGATTATCGTGCGCCATTGCCCGCGGCTGCGGGTCGGTCCATGAAATCACATTCCCGTCGCGCAGCTGCATCGCCAGGCCTGGCGTACTCAGCATATGGCTGAGATCCGGTCCGTTGGGCGACTGGAACAGAATATTGCCCTGTCCATCGTCCAGGCAGATAAAGACGTTGGCGTAGCCCGCAATGATATTCTTCACGATCTCCAGCCGCCGCGCCGGCGGGTAGTCAGCGTGGTCGAGGACCGTCTCCAGGGTGGTGCTGAGCTGCCTGAGATCGTGAACGTCGCGCTCTTCAAAATGCGCCTTCACCGAATGGATCATGATCCAGGTGAAGGCAAAGAAGGCGATGATGGTGGCGAGGCTAATAAAGAAACTCAGCCGGGTGGCCAGGGAAAAGGGGCGCTTAGCGACCATCCGGCACCTCAAGCATATAGCCGACGCCGCGCACAGTCTGGATCAGCTTCGGCTCGAAGTCGTTATCGATTTTGGCGCGCAGCCGCTTCACCGCCACATCTATCGCGTTGGTATCGCTGTCGAAATTCATATCCCACACCTGCGAGGCAATCAGCGAACGCGGCAGCACTTCGCCCTGATGGCGCAGGAAGAACTCCAGCAGAGTGAACTCCTTGCTGGTCAGGGTGATGCGGGTGGCGCCGCGCGTCACCTTACGGCTGACCAGATCGACGCTGAGATCCGCCGCCTGAAACTGGCTTTCGACAATGACCGCCGCCCCGCGACGCAGCAGCGTCCGCACCCGCGCCAGCAGTTCCGCAAAGGCGAACGGCTTCACCAGATAGTCGTCGGCGCCCAGCTCCAGCCCCTTCACCCGATGCTCAATGGTGCCTAACGCGGTAAGCAGCAGGATCGGCATGCCTTTCCCGGCGGCGCGCAGCATGCGCACGATATCCCAGCCGTTCACGTCCGGCAGCATGATGTCGAGGATCAGCAGATCATAGTCGCCGGTCATCGCCAGGTGATAGCCGTTAAGGCCGTTATCGGCCAGGTCGACGACGAAGCCAGCCTCGGTGAGCCCTTTGGTCAGGTACTCCCCGGTTTTCTTCTCATCTTCGACAATCAATATCTTCACCGCCGGCTCCTTCACGCGCGTTCTGTGCGGGTATTCAATTTTAGAGGAGCGCCTCCGGATAGCAATGAAATATCAGGAAAATGACAGCTTTGTCATTTTCCTGTCACGTCCTGAACAGAGGCCGCTACGTAAAGTAGCCGCCATGGATAAATCGTCGAAAACGTCTGCCGCCATGCGCCCAATAACGCTTCTTACCCTCAGCGTGATACTCGCCTTAACCGGCTGTGTCTCGCTCGCTCCGGACTACCAGCGCCCCGCCGCGCCGGTACCGCAGCAGTTCTCTCTCAGCCAGAACAAGCTGGTTCCCGCAACCGCGAGCTATCAGGAGACCGGCTGGCGAACCTTTTTCGTCGACCCGCAGGTGAAAAGCCTGATAGGCACCGCGCTGACCAACAACCGCGATCTGCGGATGGCGACGCTGAAAGTGCAGGAAGCCCGCGCCCAGTATCGGGTGACCGATGCCGACCGCTACCCGCAATTGAACGGTGACGGCAGCACCACCTACGGCGGCAAGCTTAAAGGCGACACCACCACCAACAGCGATTACGCCGCCGGGCTGAATCTCAACTATGACCTCGACTTCTTTGGCCGGCTGAAAAACCTCAGCGAGGCCGACCGGGAGAACTTCTTCGCCAGCGAAGAGGCACGGCGCGCAGTGCATATCCTGCTGATTGCTAACGTTTCACAAAGCTACTTCAACCAGCGGCTGGCGGCAGCGCAGCTGCAGGTGGCCAACGACACCCTGCAAAACTATCAGCAGTCTTACGCGTTCGTTGAAAAACAGCTGCTGACCGGCAGCACCACCGTGCTGGCGCTGGAGCAGGCGCGGGGGATGATCGAGAGCACCCGCGCCGAGATCGCCAGGCGGCAGGGCCAGCTGGCGCAGGCTAATAACGCTCTGCAGCTGTTGCTCGGTAGTTATCAACATCTGCCGGACGATAGCGCCAGCAGCGCCGTCGACCTGCAAGGCGTAACCCTGCCGCCGTCGCTCTCTTCAGCGATCCTGCTGCAGCGGCCGGATATTTTAGAGGCCGAACACAGCCTGCGGGCGGCCAACGCTAACATCGGCGCCGCGCGGGCGGCCTTCTTCCCGTCGATCACCCTGACCAGCTCGCTCTCCGGCAGCAGCAGCGAGCTCGCCAGCCTGTTTAACGCCGGCAGCGCGATGTGGAACTTCATCCCCAAAATCGACATACCGATTTTCAACGCCGGGCGCAATCAGGCCAACCTCGATCTGGCGGAGATCCGCCAGCAGCAGCAGGTGGTCAACTACGAGCAAAAAATTCAGTCCGCTTTTAAGGAAGTGGCCGACGCGCTGGCCCTGCGCCAAAGCCTGGCCGATCAGATCGCCGCCCAGGAGCGCTATCTCGCTTCACTCAATATCACCCTGCAGCGCGCCACCGCGCTCTATCGCCACGGCGCGGTCAGCTACATCGAAGTGCTGAGCGCCCAGCGCGACATTTTCACCACCCGACAAACCCTGCTGGAACTCAACTATTCCCGTCAGGCAAATGAAATCACCCTGTTCACCGCCCTCGGCGGCGGCTGGATGGAATAACCCGAGGAGTCTTGATTATGAATTCACTGTCTAAAGTCGCCCTGTTCACTCTGATTTCTGGCGCGGTGTTCGCCGCCCAGGCCGCCGACCCGCACGCCGGCATGGCGATGCACGAACAGCCCGCCGCCGCGCAGACGCAAAGCATCAGCGGCAAAGGGGTCATTAAAGCCATTGATATGGATAGCAAAAAAATCACCATTGCCCACGAAGCCATCCCGGCGGTGAACTGGCCGCCGATGACCATGCGTTTCACCATCACCCCGCAGACCCAGCTCAACAATGTGAAGGACGGCGACAGCGTGGACTTCACCTTCGTTCAGCAGGGCAATCTGTCGCTGTTACAGGATATCCGCGCCCACTAATGGCCCGGCGACGGTAGGCTCCTCAACAACTGAATGGACGACACATGGCATCCCTGACACTGAAAAACACGGCGCTGATCCTCGGCAGCATGGCGATCGGCGGCGCGCTCACCGCAGCGCTGTATACCCGGATGGCGCCGCCCCTCGACGCTGCCGCCGCCCCGGCGGCCGAGCAGCAGCGAAAAGTGCTGTTCTGGTACGACCCGATGTACCCGAACACTCGCTTTGATAAACCGGGTAAATCGCCGTTTATGGATATGGACCTGGTGCCGAAATACGCCGATGAGGAGAGTGCCGCCGCCGGTGCGCCGGGGGTGCGTATCGACCCGACGCAGACCCAGAATCTCGGGGTGAAAACCGCCGCCGTCACCCGCGGGCCGCTGCGCTACGCCCAGACCTTCCCGGCCAACATCAGCTACAACGAGTACCAGTACGTGATTATGCAGGCGCGGGCGGCGGGCTTTATCAATAAAGTCTATCCCCTGACCGTCGGCGACAAAGTGCAACAAGGTACGCCGCTGCTGGAACTGACCATCCCGGACTGGGTGGAAGCGCAGAGCGAATACCTGCTATTGCAGGAGACCGGCGGCACCGCCACCCAGGTCGAGGGGATCCTCGAGCGGCTGCGTCTCGCCGGAATGCCGGACGAGGATATCCGCCGCCTGAAAGCCACGCGCAAGATCCAGACCCGCTTCACCCTCAAGGCGCCCATCGACGGGGTGATCACCGCCTTCGATCTGCGCGCCGGAATGAACATCGCCAAAGATAACGTGGTGGCGAAAATTCAGGGCATGGACCCGGTGTGGGTCAGCGTGGCGGTCCCCGAGTCCATCGCCTGGCTGATTAAAGACGCCTCGCAGTTCCGCATTCAGGTTCCCGCCTGGCCGGACAAAACCTTCCGCATCAGCAAATGGACGATTCTCCCCAGCGTCGATAGCGCCACCCGCACCCTGCAGCTACGCCTGCAGGTGAACAACCCGGATGAAGCGCTGAAGCCAGGGATGAACGCCTATCTGCAGCTGACCAGTGACAGCGAACCGATGCTGCTGATCCCCTCCAAAGCGCTGATCGACAGCGGCAGCGAGCAGCGGGTGATCACCATGGATAACGAGGGCCGCTTCGTGCCGAAGCGGGTCCAGGTGTTCCATGAATCCAATGGCGTCACGGCCATTCGCAGCGGTCTGCAGGAGGGCGAGAAGGTGGTCGCCAGCGGCCTGTTCCTGATCGACTCGGAAGCCAATATCGCCGGCGCGCTGGAGCGCATGCGCGCGCAGGCCCCTGATGCCGCTGCCGCTGCCGCCCACGCGCACTGAGGAACGGAACAATGATTGAATGGATTATCCGCCGCTCGGTGGCCAACCGCTTCCTGGTGATGATGGGCGCGCTGTTTCTCAGCCTCTGGGGGACCTGGACCATCGTCCACACCCCGGTGGACGCCCTGCCGGATCTCTCCGACGTACAGGTGATCGTCAAAACCAGCTATCCGGGTCAGGCGCCGCAGATTGTCGAAAACCAGGTCACCTGGCCGCTAACCACCACCATGCTGTCGGTGCCCGGCGCCAGAACGGTGCGCGGCTTCTCGCAGTTTGGCGACTCTTATGTGTATGTGATTTTTGAAGACGGCACCGACCCTTACTGGGCGCGCTCGCGGGTGCTGGAGTATCTCAACCAGGTGCAGGGCAAACTGCCCGCCGGGGTCAGCGCCGAAATGGGCCCGGACGCCACCGGCGTCGGCTGGGTCTTCGAGTACGCGCTGGTCGACCGCAGCGGCAAGCACGATCTCGCCGAACTACGCTCCCTGCAGGACTGGTTCTTAAAATATGACCTGAAAACCATTCCTAACGTCTCGGAAGTGGCGTCGGTGGGCGGCGTGGTCAAGGAGTACCAGATAGTTGTCGACCCGATGAAGCTGACCCAGTACGGCATCAGCCTCGGCGAGGTGAAATCGGCGCTGGACGCCTCTAACCAGGAGGCGGGCGGCTCTTCGGTCGAACTGGCGGAAGCCGAATATATGGTGCGCGCCAGCGGCTATCTGCAGACCCTCGACGACTTCAAAAACATTGTACTGAAAACCGGCGATAACGGCGTGCCGGTCTATCTCGGCGACGTCGCGCGGGTGCAGGTCGGCCCGGAGATGCGCCGCGGCATTGCCGAACTGAACGGCGAAGGCGAAGTGGCCGGCGGCGTGGTGATCCTGCGCTCCGGCAAGAACGCCCGGGAAGCGATCTCGGCGGTCAAAGAAAAACTGGCGTCGCTGCAAAGCAGCCTGCCGGAAGGGGTTGAAGTGGTCACCACCTACGACCGCAGCCAGCTTATCGACCGCGCCATTGATAACCTCAGCCACAAGCTGCTGGAAGAGTTTATCGTCGTCGCCCTGGTCTGCGCCCTGTTCCTGTGGCACGTGCGCTCGGCGCTGGTGGCGATTATCTCCCTGCCGCTCGGCCTGTGCTTCGCCTTTATCATGATGCATTTCCAGGGGCTCAACGCCAACATCATGTCGCTGGGCGGGATCGCCATTGCGGTGGGGGCGATGGTCGATGCCGCCATCGTGATGATTGAGAACGCCCACAAGCGGCTGGAGGAGTGGACGCATCAGCATCCGGGAGAGAAGCTCGGCAACGACAGGCGCTGGAAAATCATTACCGATGCCTCGGTGGAGGTTGGCCCGGCGCTGTTTATCAGCCTGCTGATCATCACCCTGTCGTTTATCCCCATTTTCACCCTCGAAGGCCAGGAGGGCAAACTGTTCGGCCCGCTGGCCTTCACCAAAACCTGGTCGATGGCCGGAGCGGCGCTGCTGGCGATCATGGTGATCCCGATCCTGATGGGCTTCTGGATCCGCGGCAGGATCCCGGCGGAGAGCAGCAACCCGCTGAACCGCTTTTTGATCCGCATTTACCATCCGCTGCTGCTGAAGGTCCTGCACTGGCCGAAGACCACCCTGCTGATCGCGCTCCTGTCGATCCTGACGGTTGTCTGGCCGCTTAACCGGGTCGGCGGCGAGTTTCTGCCGCAGATCAACGAGGGCGATCTGCTGTATATGCCGTCAACGCTGCCCGGGATCTCCGCCTCGCAGGCGGCGGATATGCTGCAGAAGACCGACAAGCTGATCATGACAGTGCCGGAGGTGGCGCGGGTGTTCGGCAAAACGGGTAAGGCAGACACCGCTACCGACTCAGCGCCTCTGGAGATGGTGGAGACCACCATTCAGCTCAAACCGCAGGATCAATGGCGGCCGGGGATGACCATGGAGAAGATCGTCGACGAACTGGACAAGACCGTGCGCCTGCCGGGGCTGGCGAACCTGTGGGTGCCGCCGATCCGCAACCGCATCGACATGCTCTCCACCGGCATCAAGAGCCCGATCGGCATTAAAGTTTCCGGCACTAACCTGGCCGATATCGACGCCATCGCCGGGCAAATTGAGGGGGTGGCGCGCAGCGTGCCGGGCGTGACCTCGGCGTTAGCCGAGCGGCTGGTGGGCGGGCGCTACCTCGACATTGATATTCAGCGTGAGAAGGCGGCCCGCTACGGGATGACCGTCGGCGACGTGCAGCTGTTCGTCTCGTCCGCTATCGGCGGGGCGATGGTCGGCGAAACGGTGGAGGGCGTCGAGCGCTATCCGATCAACATCCGCTATCCACAGAGCTACCGCGACAGCCCGCAGACCCTGCGCCAGCTGCCGATCCTCACCCCGCTGAAGCAGCAGATCGTCCTCGGCGACGTCGCCGAGGTGAAGGTGTTCAGCGGGCCATCGATGCTGAAGACCGAGAACGCCCGCCCCACCAGCTGGATCTACATCGACGCCCGCGACCGTGACATGGTGTCAGTGGTGCACGATCTGCAGCAGGCCATCGGCAAGGAGGTGAAGCTGAAGCCGGGCATCAGCGTGTCGTATTCCGGGCAGTTTGAGCTGCTGGAACGCGCCAATCAGAAGCTGAAGCTGATGGTGCCGATGACGCTGATGATTATCTTTGTGCTGCTGTACCTGGCGTTCCGCCGCGTCGGCGAGGCGCTGCTGATCATCGCCAGCGTGCCGTTCGCCCTTGTGGGCGGGATCTGGTTCCTCTACTGGATGGGCTTCCATCTGTCGGTGGCCACCGGCACCGGCTTTATCGCCCTGGCCGGCGTGGCCGCGGAGTTTGGCGTGGTGATGCTGATGTACCTGCGCCACGCCATCGAGGCGGAGCCGGCGCTGGAGAACCCGCAGACCTTCAGCGCCGGGAAGCTCGACGAGGCGCTGTATCAGGGGGCAGTACTGCGCGTGCGGCCGAAGGCGATGACCGTGGCGGTGATTATCGCCGGCCTGCTGCCGATTTTGTGGGGCACCGGCGCCGGGTCGGAGGTGATGAGCCGCATCGCCGCGCCGATGATTGGCGGAATGATCACCGCCCCGCTGCTGTCGCTGTTTATTATTCCGGCGGCGTATAAGCTGATGTGGCTGTCCCGGCATCGGGGCAAGCGCGGCCGCTAGCCCACCGCGTTTACGCCGGTCCGGGAAATTGGCTATAGTGGCGCCATTCTTCTGGCCGGCGTGAACGTCCCTATGAATCTGAACCTGGTATGTTATTTCCTGCTGCTGCTCACCGCTGTGGGCAGCGCCCTGCTCCCCTACCCGCTGGCGATGTGGTTTTTACTGAGCAGCCTTCTGACATGGCTTATCTATGGCGCCGACAAGCTGGCGGCGCGCAAAGCCTGGCGACGGGTGCCGGAAACCACGCTGCTGGTGCTCGGCCTGGCGGGAGGCTGGCCGGGGGCGATCCTCGGTCAGCAGTGTTTTCGCCATAAAACGCAAAAGCAGCCCTTCCGGACGTGGTTTTTCATCAGCGTGGCGCTGAACGTGGCGGCGCTGGCCGGGCTGTATGCGGTTTACTCTGGCATGCTCAGTCGCTAAGGGGCGAGGCTAGCGCGGCGTCTGGCGGATCCACACCAGTCGCTCGACGTCAAAGCCCAGTTCGCGCGCGGTATTCAGGTAATCCTGCTTCACCGCCGCCGGAATGGTGGGGGTACGCGACAGGATCCACAGATAGTCGCGGTTGGGGCCGCTGACCAGCGCATACTGGTAGTCGTCGTCCAGACGGATCACGTTATAGCCGCCGTAGAATGGCCCGAAGAACGACACCTTCAGCGCCGCGGTGGTGGGGGCGCCGGTGAAATAGGCTTTCCCGTCGCTCTCATTCCAGCGTTTTTTGACCGGGTCATAACCGCGATTGACGACGCTGATCCCCCCGTCGCTGCGGGCGCCGTAGGTGGCGGTCACCTGCTCCAGGCCTCGCTCGAAGCGATTCTCCAGGCGGGCGACCTCATACCATTTCCCGAGGTAACGGCTGGCGTCAAACCCGCTAATCGGCTGAACGCCCTTCGGCGGGGTGGGCGATTTGCAGGCCACCAGGGTCAACGCGATAGCGACGCCAGTGACAACAGGCCATAGCTTCATGAGAACTCCTTTCATTTACGCGGTTGGGAAAAGTGTAGTGCAAAGCCGCTACACTTCACGCCAGCCGACGTGATTCGTAGTATATTGAGAATATTCTTTGTTAACAGGTGGCCTCCATGCCTTACTCCATCGGCGAATTTGCCCGACTTTGCGGGATAAATGCGACCACGCTTCGCGCCTGGCAGCGCCGCTATGGCCTGCTCAAGCCGCTGCGCACCGATGGTGGACACCGTCTGTACAGCGATGACGACGTCCAGCAGGCGCTTAAAATCCTCGACTGGGTGAAAAAAGGGGTGCCGGTCAGCCAGGTGAAGCCCCTGCTGTCGCGCCCCGGCGCGCGGCGCACCAACAACTGGCTGACGCTGCAGGAGACCATGCTGCAGCGGCTGAAAGAGGGAAAAATCGAGTCCCTGCGCCAGCTGATCTACGATGCCGGCCGCGAATATCCGCGCCAGGAGCTGGTGACCGAGGTGCTGCGTCCGCTGCGCAGCCAGGTCTCCGCCAACGTGCCGGCCATCATGACCCTGCGCGAAATCCTCGACGGCATCATCATCGCCTACACCTCGTTTTGCCTCGAAGGCGACAAGAAGGCGCCCGGGGACAACTTTCTGATCACCGGCTGGCACCTGACCGACGCCTGCGAAATCTGGCTTGAAGCGCTCAAACGCACCGGCCAGGGCCATCGCATCGACGTCCTGCCGGTGCCTCCCGCCGCGCTGGCGCCGGAGATTTTCCCCCAGCGCAACTGGCTGCTGGTCACCAGCGGCAAACTCTCCGCCGCTCGTCAGAGGCAGGTCGAACTCTGGCAGCAGCAGGTCGTCTCCCTCGAGGTGATCCCGCTCTAACCCCCGGTTTTCACTTACCCCACTCTCTGTTCCGCCTGCGCCCGGCGGCGCGGCGGGCGCACGTTTGCCCTTCGTGCAACCCGCGATTTTCACCCTTTAAAACACTAATCATAACAACATGATTTTAAACATAAATAAAATATACTTTTCCACAAACTTGGACAAATAATTTTATTTGTGTAAGTTTTAAGTATGCCATTACGCCACCGTGTTTAGCCAGGATGTGATCCATGAGCACCACGCCGTCCGTCATTCGTCGTTTCGTTGAGTACTACGCCGGGCTGGATGCGCAGCCGCCCACGGCGCTGGCCGCGCTGTACCATCCGGACGCGACGCTGAGCGATCCTTTTGGTCAGCACCAGGGACTGTTTGCCATCCAGCGCTACTTTACCCATCTGCTGGCCAACGTGGAGCAGTGCCGGTTCACCATCGACGCGCCGCTCTGCGACGGTCAGCGGTTCGCCGTAACCTGGACCATGCACTGGTCGCATCCGCGTATTGCCGACGGAGAAACCCTGGCCCTGCCGGGCTGCTCGGTGGTGGACATTGCCGGG
This sequence comes from Klebsiella sp. JB_Kp004, assembly GCF_040065795.1. NCBI lineage: Bacteria > Pseudomonadati > Pseudomonadota > Gammaproteobacteria > Enterobacterales > Enterobacteriaceae > Klebsiella > Klebsiella sp. JB_Kp004. Next base: position 12,414 of record NZ_JBEAKW010000033.1, read on the forward strand.
GAGCAGGTTCTCCACCAGCGCGACTACTACGACGCCGGGGAGATGATCTACGAGCACCTTCCCCTGCTGGGTTGGGCGGTACGCGGCGTGAAACGGAGGGTGCGCTCATGATGACGGTGCTTATCACCGGCGCCAGCTCCGGGATCGGCGCCGGCCTGGCGAAATCCTACGCGGCGGATGGCCACCTGGTCATCGCCTGCGGGCGCGATGCTTCGCGCCTGACGGCGCTGCAGCAGTTCAGCCCCAACATCAGCGCGCGCTTGTTCGATATGACAGACAGGGACGCCTGTCGCCAGGCGCTGACGGGCTGTTTTGCCGACCTGATCATTCTCTGCGCCGGCACCTGCGAATATCTCGACCACGGACAGGTGGATGCCGCCCTCGTGGAGCGGGTGATGGCCACCAACTTCCTCGGGCCGGTAAACTGCCTGGCGGCGCTGCAGACGCAGCTGGAGGCAGGCGATCGGGTGGTGCTGGTCAGCTCCATGGCGCACTGGCTGCCCTTCCCGCGCGCGGAAGCCTATGGCGCCTCCAAGGCGGCGCTGACCTGGTTTGCCAATAGCCTGCGTCTGGACTGGGAGCCGAAAGGGGTCGCCGTCACGGTGGTCTCACCAGGCTTCGTCGACACCCCGCTGACGCGCAAAAACGACTTTGCCATGCCCGGCCGGGTGAGCGTGGATCGGGCGGTGGCGGCGATCCGCCACGGCCTGGCGAAGGGCAAAAACCACATCGCCTTCCCCACCGGCTTCAGCCTGATCCTGCGGCTGCTGGCCAGCCTGCCGTCAGGTATACAGCGCCTGCTGTTGCGCAGGATGGTGCGCTCATGAACATCGCCATCATCGGCAGCGGCATCGCCGGGCTGACCTGCGCCTGGCGGCTGGCCGGACACCATCAGGTGACGCTGTTCGAAGCGGGCGCCGCGCCGGGCGGCCACACCGCCACCGTGGATGTCGCCACGCCGCAGGGCACCTGGGCCATCGATACCGGATTTATTGTCTACAACGATCGCACCTATCCGCGCTTTATGGGCCTGCTTAGCGAGCTGGGGATCGACGGGCAAAAAACACAGATGAGCTTCTCGGTCCACAACCCGGCCAGCGGCCTGGAGTACAACGGCCACAGCCTGACCTCGCTCTTCGCCCAGCGACGCAATCTGCTGAAGCCGGCCTTCTGGGGGCTGCTGAGCGAGATCGTCCGCTTCAACCGGCTGGCGAAACTGGCGCTGACCGAGGCGCTGGATCCGGGGGCGACGCTGGAGAGCTTCCTCGCCCGCCACCGCTTCAGCCCCTTCTTCGCCCGCCACTATATCCTGCCGATGGGGGCGGCCATCTGGTCGTCGTCGCTGCAGGAGATGCGCCGCTTCCCGCTGCCGCTGTTTTTGCGCTTCTTTGAACACCACGGCCTGCTGGACATTCGCGATCGCCCGCAGTGGTACGTAGTGCCCGGCGGTTCCCGGGAATACGTTCGCGCCCTGCTCGCCAGGCTCGGCGACCGCCTGGACCTGCGGCTCAACGCGCCGGTGCAGCAGGTGGAGCGCCACCCGACAGGGGTTACCCTGCGGCTGGCGTCCGGGGAGGCGCATTTTGACCAGGTGATCTTCGCCTGCCACTCCGCGCAGGCGCTGGCGATGCTGGCGGCGCCCACCGACGCCGAGCGTGAGGTGCTGGGGGATATCGGCTGGCAGCGCAACGAGGTGGTGCTGCACAGCGATCCGCGCTGGCTGCCGGCGCGTCAGCGCGCCTGGGCCAGCTGGAACTATCGCCTGAGCGACGGGGATCGGGCACGGGCCTGCGTCACCTACAACATGAATATTCTCCAGGGGCTGCCCGCGGGCGCGCCGCTGTTCTGCGTCACCCTGAACCCGGACGCGCCGGTGGACGAGCGCTACGTCTGGCAGCGCTTCGTCTATGAGCATCCGCTGTTTAACCCGCAAAGCTGGTCGGCCCAGCTGCGGCGCGACGAGATTAACGGCCAGCGGCGGAGCTGGTACTGCGGGGCTTACTGGTACAACGGCTTTCATGAGGACGGGGTGCGCAGCGCGCTCGATGTGGTGCAGGGCATCGCCGCGGCGGAGGGCAACTGAAATGAACAGCTGCCTCTATCAGGGCGTCCTGCGCCACCGTCGCCTGCAGCCGAAGGCGCACCACTTCGTCTACCGCCTGTTTATGGCCTGGCTTGACCTCGACGAACTGGACAGGCTGCCTGAGGCGGGCATCCGCCGCAACCGCCTGGCCGCCGCCGCCTGGTACGACGCCGATTATCCGCTGGGCGCGCCGCTGAAGGCTCAGGCGCTGAACCGGCTGGAGAGCCTGACCGGCTGCCGCCCGGCGGGACGCGTGATGCTCCTGACCCAGCTGCGCTACTTCGGCTTCCATTTTAATCCGGTCAACTTTTACTACTGCTATGACGAGGCCGACACCCTGCGCTGGGTGCTGGCCGAAGTGCGCAACACGCCGTGGAATGAGCGTCATTACTACGCGGTGGACGGCCAGCAGGCGCGCCCGCTGGAGAAAGCCTTTCACGTTTCGCCGTTTAACCCGATGGACATGGTCTATCACTGGCGCTTCAACGCGCCCGGCAAAACGCTGCACATGCACATTGAAAACCATCAGGCCAGCAAGGTGTTCGACGCCACGCTGGCCCTGAGCCGCGTGCCGTTAACCCGCGCCAACCTGCGCGGGCTGCTGCTGCGTCTGCCGATGATGACCCTGAAAACCGTCCTCGCCATCTACTGGCAGGCGCTGCGGCTGTGGCTGAAGCGCGTGCCGCTGTACAACCATCCTGTCAGCAGGAGTGAACGCTCATGACCGATCCCGTCTTTGCGCTTGAACCCGATGTGCCGCGCAACGTGCGGCTCGCGCGCTGGCTGCTCTTTCGTCTATTGAGCGGCCTCCGCGAAGGCTCGCTCACCGTGCGCGAAGGGGCGCAGACTTTTCATTTTGGCGACCCCGCCGCCGCGCTGCGCGCCGAGGCGCGGGTCTGCACGCCGGAGGTGTACTGGCGTCTGCTGACCGGCGGCAGCCTGGCGGCGGCCGAGGCCTGGATGGACGGCGACTGGGAGAGCCACCAGCTGACGGCGCTGCTGCAGATCCTTGCGCGCAACGGCGAGGTGCTGGGGCGTCTGGAGCGCGGCTTTCGTCTGCTGGGCAAGCCCGTCGCCCGCCTGCGCCACTGGACCCGCCGCAACACCCGCGCTCAGGCGCGGGAGAACATCGCCGCCCATTACGACCTCGGCAACGAATTTTATGCCCACTTTCTGGATGACGACCTGCTCTACTCCAGCGCGCTGTTTGCCGACGACCAGCAGGATCTGACCCAGGCCCAGCGGGCCAAGATGGCGCGCCTGTGCGACCAGCTGGCGCTCACTCCCGGCGATCATCTGCTGGAGATTGGCACCGGCTGGGGGGCGCTGGCCGAGTACGCCGCCCGCCATTACGGCTGCCGGGTCACCACCACCACCCTCTCCCGGGAGCAGCACCGCTGGGCTACCGAGCGCATGGCCCGCGCCGGGCTGCAGGATCGCGTCGAGGTGCTGCTCTGCGACTACCGCGATCTGCGCGGCGAGTACGACAAACTGGTGTCGGTGGAGATGATTGAGGCGGTGGGCCAGCGCTACCTGCCGGCCTTTTTCCGCACCTGTCAGGCGCGCCTGCGCCCGGGCGGCAAAATGGCCCTGCAGGCGATCACCATCCAGGATCAGCGCTATCGCGACTACAGCAAAAGCGTCGATTTTATCCAGCGCTACATCTTCCCGGGCGGCTTTTTGCCCAGCATCACGGCAATGAGCGAGCTGATGACCCGCCATACCGATTTTGTGGTGCGCAACCTGTTCGACATGGGCCCGGACTATGCCCGCACCCTGGCGCACTGGCGGCAGCGTTTTACCCACGCCTGGCAGGATATTGAAAAGCTCGGCTTTGATGAGCGCTTCCGCCGGATGTGGCTCTACTACTTCGGCTACTGCGAAGCCGGATTTAACGCCCGCACCATCAGCGTGGTGCAGCTCACCGCGGAGCGGGTATGACACGCCCGGCGCAGCACCTGCTGATGGCCCTCGCGTTCGATGTTTACTGGACGCTGGTGGTGATGTTGCGCGAGCGCGGCCTGCTGATCTGGCTGACGCTGGCGCTGTTCGCCTGGCTGCGGTTGCCGGCGGCCAGTCGTCCGCCCGCTCTGCTGTTGGCTGCGGCGGGCTGCGGGCTGGACGCCTGCTGGGCGCTGGCGGGACTGATTGATTTTCCCGGCGACAGCCTGCTGCCCCTGTGGATGGTGGCCCTGTGGCTGATGTTCGCCGTCGTCTGGACCCGGCTGACCCGCACCACGACGCTTCCCGGCTGGGTGCTGGCCGCGGCGGCCACCGTCGGCGGCCCGGTGGCCTACCTGATCGGCGCTCGCCTCGGAGCCATGACCCTGCTGGTACCGACGGCGCTTGCCGTGGCCGCCATGGCCTGCGGCTGGCTGGTGCTCATGCTGTTGTTCCATCTGGGGATGGGGAGGCAAAAATGAGATTCGCCCTGTTACTGCTGTGGCTGAGCGCCCTCGCCCCGGCGGTCCACGCCGCCGACTGGCTGACGTGGCGCCGCGTCGGCGAGGCGACCCTCACCTGGGGGCCGTTCACTGTCTATCACTCACAGCTGCGCACGCCCAATGGCCGGTATGCCGGCCCGCAGCAGGATCGGGCGCTGATCATCACCTACCGGCGCGACATCGATCGCGAGGCGCTGGTGGAGGCCACCCGCGACCAGTGGCAGGCGCAGGGCATTCTGCAGCAGGAGCCGCGCAGCGAAGCCTGGCTGCGCATGCTGCAGGGGATCTGGCCAGACGTCGCGCCGGGCAGCCAGCTGGCGTTCGTGGTCAGCGGCGGCGAGGGGCAGTTCTGGTACCGCGCCAGCGCCGCGCAGACCGCCTTTACCCCGCTCGGCCCGCGCCAGTCGGCGGCGTTCAGCACCCGCTTTCTCGCCATCTGGCTCGATCCGCGCACCACTTATCCCGAACTGCGTCAGCAGTTGATCGGAGGTACACCATGAAACGCATTCTGACCCGTGGCCTGGCGCTGCTGATGCTGATGCTCGCCGGCTGCAGCACCGAGGTCACCGAGTACCGGCAGCAGCAGCCCGCCCTCGACATCTTCCACTATTTTCAGGGCCAAACCGAGGCGTGGGGGATGGTGCAGGATCGCCGCGGCAAACAGCTGCGCCGCTTCCATGTAGCGATCGATGGCGACGTCGTCGGCGACACCCTGACGCTCCATGAGCGCTTTGTCTATGACGATGGCGAGAAACAGCAGCGGGTGTGGCGCATTCGCCGCACTGGCGATAACCGTTATCAGGGCACCGCCGGGGATATCGAAGGCGTGGCCAGCGGCCAGGCGGCAGGCAATGCCTTTCACTGGCGCTACAGCATGAACGTCGAGGCCAGCGGCAGCCGGTGGCTGCTGCACTTTGACGACTGGATGTTCCTGCAGGACGGCAGCCATTTGTTTAACAAAACCGAGATGAAGAAATTCGGCATTACGGTGGCCACCGTGACCCTTTTCTTTACCCGAACCACAGCAGAAGAGAGGACAGCGCCATGAACACGCAACCTGTCATTGGGATCAGCGGATGTTTAACCGGCTCAGCCGTGCGATTCGACGGCGGGCATAAGCGTATGGGCTTTGTGATGGATGAGCTCGCGCAGTGGGTGGTGTTTAAGCCCGTCTGCCCGGAGATGGCGATCGGCCTGCCCGTTCCCCGCCCAGCGCTCCGGCTGGTGCAGACCCCGGTCGGGGAGATCCGCATGCGCTTCAGCCACGCCCCGCACGAGGATGTGACGGAGAAGATGGCCGATTTCGCCAACGCCCATCTGGCAACCCTGGGCGAGCTGTCGGGCTTTATCGTCTGCGCCAAATCGCCGAGCTGCGGGATGGAGCGCGTGCGGCTGTATGATGAAAAAGGCAATCGCGGGCGTAAGGAAGGCGTGGGACTGTTTACCGGCGCCCTGATGGCGCGCTACCCGTGGCTGCCGGTGGAAGAGGATGGCCGGCTGCACGATCCGCTGCTGCGGGAGAATTTTGTCGAGCGCGTCTTCGCCCTGCATGAACTCAACGCCCTGCGCGCCCGCGGCCTGACCCGCCACGGCCTGCTGGCCTTTCATAGCCGCTACAAGCTGCAGCTGCTGGCGCACCACCAGGCGGGCTACCGCGAGATCGGCCCGTTCGTCGCCTCGCTGCATGAATGGGAAGATCTGGAGGCTTTCTTCGAGGTCTACCGCGAGAAGCTGATGGCGATCCTCAAGCGGCCCGCCTCGCGGAAAAACCACACCAACGTGCTGATGCATATTCAGGGTTATTTCCGCGACCAGCTGAACAGCCGCCAGCGCGGCGAGCTGCGGGAGGTGATCCTCAACTATCGCGCCGGGCTGCTGCCGATCCTCGCGCCGCTGACGCTGCTTAAGCACTATCTGGCCGAGTATCCGGATCGCTACCTGCAGGCGCAGAACTATTTTGACCCCTACCCGCAGGATCTTGCCCTGCGCCTGACGGTGAACTGAGGGAACCTGGGCCAGCTGCCCGGCGGCGCTGCGCTTGCGTGGGCCTACGGGGGGGTATCCCGCAGGTCTCCTCAGGAACGTAGGCCGGATGAGGCATTTATGCCGTCATCCGGCACTACCGCGGGTACGGTACCTGACCGCCCGGCGGCGCTGCGCTTGCCGGGCCTACGGGGGGTATCCCGCAGGCCTCCTCAGAAACGTAGGCCGGATAAGGCATTTATGCCGCCATCCGGCACTACCGCCGGTACGGCGCCTGACCGCCCGGCGGCGCTGCGCTTGCGCGGGCCTGGGGGGGATCCCGCAGGCCTCCTCAGTCGTAGCCCGGCTAAGCGTAGCGCCAGCCGGGAACGCTCCTTCGACAACGCTATCGCATCAGAACCACGCCTCAAACATCCCGCCGACGTTCAGCGAATCCAGCTGCTGGTCTTTGGTGCCGTTGACCTTCGCGGTATGCTCGTTGTCCACCTGACCGCCGGTCACGTAGAAGCGCAGCATCGGACGGAACTCCGGCCCCATGCCGATGGCGATGTTCTGCGACAGCGTCAGCTTCCAGCCGTGGTTATCCCCGCCCTGGTCGTAGTCCACGCGCTGGTAGCCCGCTTCCAGCCAGGTGGAGTGCACGTCGTTCCAGAAGTACATCGGCCGCACGATGGCGCCGTAGTTTTTGCGGTTGTCGGTATTATCTTTGCCGTTGTCATAGTCGTGGAAGGCCAGCAGATATTCCACCTGCGCCTGCTGGGTGAACTTATGGCTGCCCTCGAAGCTGGCGTAGACCGTGGTCAGGTCGTCGGTTTTGTTGTAGACGCTGTTATCCGAGTTGTCGGAGTAGCGCAGGATCACCTTGTTCACCCCGCTGTCGTTGGTGTGGCTCAGCACCAGGCCGCCCTGCCAGGCTTCGAGACGCGCGTCGCTGTCCACTGCCTTCGAGTCAAAGCCGTAGTTGGCGTACACCTCGACGTCGATCGGCCCGGCCTTGATGTTGTGGGTTTTGGTGGTCAGCGCGTAGTGGCCGTTGTCCCCGGTGTCGGAGCTGCCGGTACAGGTGATACGCGACGGGTTGGTCTCGTCGGCCATCACTTCCGGGCTACAGGATTTCACCTGCGACACCGCCGCCACGTCGAACTGCACGCCGCCGATATCAAAGTTCTTCACCCCGGCGCCCTGGCCGTCGTGGTTCATCCAGAAGTAGTCGTTGATCCCCTGTTGCGGACGCTGGTGGAAGTCGCGGCCGGCCCAGATATAGGCGTTGGGGTTGGATTCCAGCACGTTGGTGACGCCGACGTAGGCCTTCTTCAGGTTAACCTCGTCGCTCCAGTGGTCGAACATCACGTTAAGATCCCAGATAGCCCCCTGCGCGCTTTTGAAGGCCTTGCTGATCTGGAATTCGCCACCGTTGCTTTCGTTGCCCAGGCGGCCGATCGCCGAGGCGCCGTTATAGGAGCCGTCGACGCCGACATATTTCTGGTCGCCGGTCTGGAAGTGGGCGCCATAGCGGGCATAGCCGCTGAACTTGAGGCCGAACGGAATGGCCATATCCGGCGAGGCGGCGGTGGTCTGCGGGTTGGTAATGACGTCGACCTTTTTGTCGGCCGCGGCGTCTATTTTAGCCTGGCGGTCGGCCAGCGCTTTATCAACGGCTTTGGCGACGATGGCGTCGATCTGTTCCTGAGTAAATTCTTGCGCCATTACAGAGGTAAGCGGAAAAAACGCGGCGATAACCGCCATGGTTAATGGAAGTTTTTTTATCATTGTCATGAGTTTCTCAATATAGGTTAATTTTATTCAGACAATAACCAGCCTATTCTGAGCTGACAGAATATGTCGCTATCATCAGAACAAGTTATTTTTTATTTTGTACGGTCACAGAGGTATTACACAATTATCGCTACTCGCCCTCCCTCACTGATATTAAACAGGTGGCACAATGGCAGAACCATCCGCGCGGCGGATTGTTCCTCTATAGACAGTCAAACAGATAGCCTTTCGGCACAGACAGCATAAATACAACACGAACAAATAAACGCTATTTCCCGGCAGCGGGCAGACAGCGGAATACATGCCCCCGCAGGGGCATGTCAGCCAAATTTAACCAAAGATATAGGTATTGACGAGATTTTCGAGTAATTCCTGACGCCCGCTCTGATGCTGCGGATTCAGATTATGCTGCTCAGCGTACCGGGCAATATTATCCAGCGACATACGGCCGGCCATAATTTGCTGCCCCAGTTCGCCCTGCCAGCCGGCATAGCGTTTTGCCAGAGCCCGATCGAGCTTGCCATCCTCAATCATCCGCGCGGCCAGCTTGAGAGACAGCGCCATCACGTCCATGGCGCCAATATGGCCATAGAACATGTCGTATTTGTCGGTGCTCTGCCGGCGAACTTTGGCGTCAAAGTTCAGGCCGCCGGTGGTGAATCCCCCGGCTCTGAGGATCTCGTACATCACCAGGGTATTTTCTTCCACGCTGTTCGGGAACTGATCGGTATCCCAGCCGAGCTGCGCATCGCCGCGGTTGGCATCAACGGAGCCGAAGATCCCCAGCGCGATGGCGCTGGCGATTTCATGGTGGAAAGAGTGCCCCGCCAGGGTGGCGTGGTTGGCTTCAATGTTCACCTTGATCTCATTTTCCAGACCAAACTGCTTCAGGAAGCCATACACCGTCGCGACATCGTAATCGTACTGATGCTTGGTGGGCTCCTGCGGTTTCGGCTCGATAAGCAGCGTGCCGCCAAAGCCAATCTTATGCTTGTGCTCCACCACCATCTGCAGGAAGCGGCCAATCTGCTCGCGCTCCTGACGCAGGTCGGTATTCAGCAGGGACTCGTAACCTTCGCGACCGCCCCAAAGAACATAGTTTTCGCCGCCGAGCTGGTGGGTGGCGTTCATGGCGGTCACCACCTGCGTGGCCGCCCAGGCAAACACCTCCGGATCGGGGTTGGTCGCCGCCCCGGCGCCGTAGCGCGGGTGGGTAAAGCAGTTGGCGGTGCCCCACAGCAGTTTCACGCCGGTTTGCTGCTGTTTCTCCGCCAGCACCTCGGTCATCACGGCGAAATTGTGCAGATATTCTTTCAGCGACGCGCCTTCTGGCGAGACGTCGACATCGTGGAAGCAGTAATACGGCACGTTGAGCTTGTAGAAAAATTCAAACGCCACGTCCGCTTTGCGTTTGGCCATTTCCAGCGCATCGCCCGCGGCCTGCCAGGGACGCTCAAACGAGCCGGCGCCAAACATATCCGCGCCATTCCAGCAGAAGTTATGCCAATAACAGGCGGCAAAACGCAGATGATCTGCCATGCGTTTTCCCAGCACGATTTCATCCGGATTATAGTGGCGAAACGCCAGAGGATTATCGGTTTTAGGTCCGGCAAATAGAACGCGTTCGAGCTGGTCAAAATAAGTTTGCATGATGAACTCCGAAATTGAGGAAGTCGAAAATTAACAACTGTGACACATCGTGTATTCTCATCGTCGGTTGCTCAATTACGTTATTTCACTCAGCGATTGAGAAAATGCTCAAATGTGAGCCATCTCGCAAATAAAACTATTTTAAATATCTCGCTTCGCGCGCGTATAGAGTACACTTCCTGGGGAATTCAGGTGGGCATAGCGAATTAAAATGCTGGTTTTGTCACATTGCCTGTCTGCCAAAAAAAATTAGCGGCGGATGGCGGCTCAACGCAGGTGATACAGGCCTTTGCTTCGAGGATCACAGAAGTAAAAAAACATAATTAATTAATTTAAAAACGTAATAGATTCTTCCATGTCAACTGTGTCAGAAAGTGTTTCACCTACACAAAACAAACCGGAGTCTGCTTAGAATGAGTAAAAACATAATGCACAGTCGGCATGATGAATATCATAAATTAACCCGCGGAGAACGAATTGGTTATGGCATGGGCGACTTTGCGCAAAACCTGGTTTTCGGCACAATTGGGGGTTTTCTGGCTTTGCATATGCTGACGGTAAATACCATCAGCACGGCAACGGCAGGCTTTATTTTTCTTTTTGTCCGCATCATTAATGTGTTTTGGGATCCGATGGTCGGCACCTACGTGGATAAAAGAACCTCGAAAGCAGGGAAATATCGTCCGTGGCTGTTACGAGCCGGCGTGCCGCTGGTGATCCTGTCGGCATTACTGTTCGCGCCCATCCCCGGAGTGAAAGGTTCGGTGGCTTTCGCCTTTATTATTTATCTGGCGCTGGACCTGGTTTATTCCTTAGTCAATATTCCCTATGGCTCGCTGAATGCGTCGCTGACCCGCGACCCGGAATCGATCGATAAGCTCACCAGTACCCGCATGATGCTGGCCAACAGCGCCAACCTGCTGGTCTATACCCTGTTCCCGATGTTTGTGCAGATGGCGGCGCCGAAAGATCGCAGCCTGAAAGACACCGGCTTTTTTGGCCTTGAGCTGAATCTGGGGAATTATGCCGATCCGTCGGCAAATTACGCCTGGTTTGGCGTGTACGCCATCTATATGATCATCGGCGCGGTGGCTCTGTTTATCTGTTATAAATTCACCAAAGAACGCGTTGTCGCGACCGCCGAGCAGACCGCCAACGTCAAAACCACCGACCTTTTCCACGAGCTCCGACATAACCGCCCGCTGGTTATTCTGGGTATGTTCTTTATGCTGGCCTTTACCTTCATGTTCTTCATGAACACCGTTAACGGCTTCTTCAACCAGTACGTCGTCGGCCACTCCGAATGGATGGGCGCGGTGGGTCTCGTCGCGTCTATTCCCGGCATCGCCTTCCCGATTTTCTGGCCGAAACTGAAAAAAATCTTTGGTAAAAAAGGCTTCTTCCATCTGTTCCTCGCCATGTTCATCGTCGGCGAACTGCTGACCTACGTCTGGTCCCGCGAAGGGATGCACGACGCGCTGTGGCTGGCCTACATCGCCACCTTTATTAAACAGTGGGGCTTAACTTCCGCCACCGGCTTTATGTGGGCGCTGGTACCGGAAGTCATCGCGTACGGCGAATTAAAATCTGGCAAACGCAATGCCGCCATTATCAATGCCATTATGGGACTCTTCTTCAAGATCGGCTTCACCATCGGCGGCGCGATCCCGCTGTGGCTGCTGGCGGTGTATGGATTTAATGAAAGCGGCGCCGTGCAGAGCGCCAGCGCCATCGACGGGATCATTATGACCGCGGTGTGGATCCCGATCGCGCTGGCCGCTATTTCGATGGTGATTATCCAAGTTTATCCGATCTCCGATAAACATGTTACCGACATCAACCGTCAGCTGGATGAGATCCGCGTGTAGTTAAAAAAATTATAAATCAGACCGATTCGTCACTTTCCATTTTAAAAGGTGTAATGAAATGTCACTTATTCAAAACCCGATATTACGCGGCTTTAATGCCGACCCCAGTATTATTCGCGTCGAGGATACGTACTATATTGCCAACTCGACGTTTGAGTGGTTCCCGGGCGTGCGTTTACATGAGTCGAAAGACCTGAAAAACTGGAACCTGCTGCCTTCGCCGCTCTCCACCACCACCCTGCTGGACATGAAGGGCAACCCCTCCTCCGGCGGCATTTGGGCGCCGGCGCTCTCCTGGGCCGACGGGCAATTCTGGTTGGTGTATACCGATGTGAAGGTCACCGAAGGCGCCTTCAAAGACATGACCAACTACCTGACCACCGCGAAGGATATTCGGGGGCCGTGGAGCGACCCGATCAAGCTGAACGGCGTCGGGTTTGACGCCTCGCTGTTCCATGACGACGATGGCCGGAAATATATCGTCCAGCAAACCTGGGATCACCGGGAGTACCATCACCCCTTCGATGGCATTACCTTAACGGAGCTGGATACCAACACGCTGAAGTTAATGCCGGAAACCGCGCGCACCATCTACCGCGGCACCGCCGTGGCGCTGGTCGAGGGGCCGCACCTCTATAAACTGAACGGTTATTACTATCTGTTTGCCGCCCAGGGCGGCACCGTGTTTACCCACCAGGAGGTGGTGGCGCGGTCGACAACCCTCGAGGCCGACAGCTTCGAAACCGAGCCGGGCGACGTGTTCTTAACCAACGTCGACACCCCGGACAGCTACATCCAGAAACAGGGCCATGGCGCGCTGGTCTCCACTCCGGAAGGCGAATGGTATTACGCCTCGCTCTGCGCCCGGCCGTGGAATCGCCCGGGGGAATCCATCTACGACCCGCGCGGCTGGTCAACCCTCGGCCGGGAAACCTCGATCCAGAAAGTGTACTGGGACGATGAGGGCTGGCCGCGTATTGAAGGCGGTCACGGCGGGAAAACCTTCGTCGAAGGGCCGAAAGACGCCATCTTCACCGAAAGCGCCAGCGATAATAGCCAGCAGGATGACTTTACGTCGCCAGCGCTCGATCCGAACTGGAATACCCTGCGGGTGCCGTTTACGGCCAAAATGGGCACCACCGGCAACGGCAAATTAACCTTAATCGGCCAGGGTTCGTTAGCCAATACCCATGACCTGTCGCTGATTGCCCGCCGCTGGCAGGCCTTCTATTTTGACGCCGCGGTGAAGGTGAAATTCGAGCCCTTCAGCTATCAGCAGATGGCCGGGTTAACGAATTACTATAACGACCGCCACTGGAGCTTTGTCTTCCTGACCTGGAATGAAATTAACGGCAAGGTCATCGAAGTCGGCGAAAATAACCGCGGGAAATACACATCGTACCTGAAAGATAACGCCATCAAGGTGCCGGACGGCGTGGAATACGTCTGGTTCCGGACCAAAGTCCGCAAGCAGACCTACAGCTATGAATACAGCTTCGATGGCGTGACCTTCACCGAGATCCCGGTCCAGCTGGATGCCGCAGTGCTGTCCGATGACTATGTGTTGCAGAGCTATGGCGGGTTCTTTACCGGGGCGTTCGTCGGCCTGGCGGCGGTAGACTACGCCGGGTACGGCACCCAGGCTGAGTTTTATCAGTTCGAGTATCAGGAACTGGGCGATAGGTTAGCGGCCGATGGCAGCTACAGCTGGGAGGCTGGCGAGACGCGGGATAAGTAAGGGAGAGCGGGCCCACGCTACCGGTGAGGTAGCGTGAGGTTTGTGGTGTGTTTGATGTAATGAAAGCGAGCGCTGTAGGATGTCAGTCTGCAGGGCACAGCCGGGCCTTCAACTCTTCGGGAGTAAACGGCGGATCTCGCCGGTGCAGCATCGCATGGCAGTTGGGACATACCGGGATCAGATCTCCTCCCTGAAAACAGTGCCAGGCTAAACTGAAGTCTCCGGTCTTTCTTCCATCTCACAGAGAGGCACATCGCCATGAAAAAGACCCGCTATACCGAAGAACAGATAGCATTTGCGCTGAAACAGGCCGAAACCGGCACTCGGGTGGAGGAAGTCTGCAGAAAGATGGGCATTTCTGAAGCCACATTTTACAACTGGAAGAAAAAGTTTGGCGGCATGGGCGTGACAGAGCTGCGCCGCCTGCGCCAGCTTGAGGAAGAGAATCAGCGTCTGAAACGTCTGGTGGCCGATTTAAGTCTGGACAAGGAGATGCTGCAGGAAGTTATCAAAAAAAGTTCTGAGGCCGGCTCAGAAGCGTCAGGCGGTGCATTTTCTGCGGCAGGCTTACCGTATCAGTGTCCGACGGGGATGCGGACTGCTGATGCAGAGCAGAACCGTTTACCACTGGCAGAGCCGACGGGATGATCGGGCGATAACCCTGCGTATCCGGGAAATAGCGGAAACCCGGATCCGCTACGGTTGCCCGCGTATTCATATTCAGCTGCGGCGGGAAGGCTGGCCTGTTAACCACAAGAAAACACACCGGATTTACTGTCTGGAAGGCATCAACCTGCGCAGAAAGCGCCCCCGCAGGCATGTCAGTGCAGCACATCGTCAGCAACGTCCGGTCCTGACCGGAGTAGATCAGTGCTGGAGTATGGATTTCGTGTCGGATAACCTGTTTAACGGACGACGTTTCCGGGCGCTGACTGTAGTGGATAATTTTAGTCGGGAGTGTGTGGCGATCCATGCCGGAAAGTCGCTGAAAGGTGAGGATGTGGTCGGTGTGATGGAAAGGTTGCGGGTGCTGGGCAAGCGCCTGCCGGTACGTATTCAGACAGATAACGGCAGCGAGTTTATTTCGAAAAGTCTGGATAAATGGGCGTATGAGCACGGGGTCACAATGGACTTCTCCCGCCCCGGAAAACCAACGAATAACCCGTTTATTGAATCATTTAACGGCAGTCTGCGGGATGAATGCCTGAACATTCACTGGTTTCTCTCGCTGGAAGATGCGCAGGACAAACTCGACAACTGGCGCAGGGAATATAATCATGAAAGAACGCATTCATCATTAAATGACATGACTCCGGCTGAATTCATCCGAAGTCTCCGGAAAGACGAAGATCTCTGATTTAGCACTGTACTGATTTTGGGCCAGGGTCAAGATTCGAAACTAAAGCAACAAGACATAGCAAAAAATTTTGCCAGAATGGAACGAGAAATGGCTGCTATGGAAATAGAGACTAAACAACTCGAGAATATATATGGAACAAATAATTTAAAGTTAGCCGTGATTATTGGACACATAAAAAACTACTTTCTAATTATTCTGTATTAAATTGGTTGGTAGATAATAATCCAGATTATTTAGCTCAACTAAAGAAAATTGCTGCTATTGACTCATTGCCAGTGTACGAAGACAAAGAGTTGCGTTAAATACTATACGGACCACTATGGACAATGCATTTTATGTTGTAGTGTGTTGTTCATAGTTGTGCTATATAATTATATATTGTTTTTAAATCTGAAAGTTTTAGAGAAATAAATTTGACAATTGATATTTAATATCGTATTTAATAAGTGTTCCTTGTGAATATTCACTTCAACGAAGTGTCTGATTGCCCCACATATGGGGAGTTGTTTACAGTCCAATGGGCTGATTGCGTCGCCCCAAGCATGGGGTTATATATTCTCTCCAATGGAGAGTTCCCTTAGCGGGAAAAAGAAAGGGCCGAAAGGCCCTTTTTAGAATGACTAATATGACAATTATTTGCTTAAATCATCCTTAACTACTTCATCATAAATTACAGTAATCTTTGATTTTATTTCATCATACGAAAGATTATTAAAAGACTCAGACATCAAAACAATAGATGCGCCAATAACGAACAAATCACCTTTTGATAGTTTCATTCCCGATTCTTCAAGTGATCTCGTTATTCTTTCTATATCATTAGGTATGTTTTTTGATAAGCTGGATAGATCTTCTGATGTTTTTTTACATACCAGTATAGCATCAAGGCTTATTGGTGACTTGGCTTGTGATTTGGGGCTAGATGAGCGAGATTCTGCATGCACAGGATGTACCGCTACAATATGAAAGCCAGAGTTTATTATTGATTTATATATTGCTGCCCATCCTTCTGGTTTCGAATGATGGAAGCTAAATGTTAATGTCCCATTCTCTTTCAAGACTCGATGACATTCTTTAAACACCTCAGTGAGCTGTTTGGAAAACGTTTCTGGGTCTTTCTGTTGAACCTCTCCAGCATCATATGAATTATTTTTTTGAAAATAAGTATAACGTTCTTGAAGCACAGGTGATAGCCAAGCATAGAAAAAATCACTTAATTCACTATAATGAACAAAATCAAAATATGGCGGATCTGTAATCACAGCATCAACACTATTTGGCGGGATATCTAAATTCGCACTATTCCCATTTAAAATCATCATGGAATTAGTGGAGTTAAATAAAGCATCCCAATTGTCAACTATTTGAGTATTTATAGGTTCACTTGAAATGCATTTCGAGGTCGTATGTTTATTGTCATCTGACTTATCTGCTAGTTTTATTTCGAATGGTTCATCCAGATAACGTTTTGCCTTAATTAATCTAGTTTCGAATAATGTTGAAAAGGTACCACTACTTTTTTTGTTTCCCCAAACTGAGTTTTCTAATGGCGTTCTTTCCGGCTTTAATATGTGATTTGAAAACATATGTCTAACTGCACCGGTACCTTCCCCCTTGTAACTGCAGAAAAGGTTATTAAACTCAAGAGTGCCAGAAAAAAGGCATAAAAATTGTTCTTGAATATTGGTATCTTCTATTTCTAGGATTTTTTTAAGTAATATACCTAAACATAACAATTGCCTTGAGTTAAAGAAATTTCGCCAATTAGTGTAGTTGTATCCAAGAGCCTGATTGGTGTTGTGCCCAGCCCGAACAACCATATCTGGTAATATTAGATTTTCTTGCTCTAATCTGTCTTTCGCAGTTTTTAAAATTTTTATATCATCTTCAGTAATTGGAAGATATACTTTTTCTCCATCCTCATTAAGTGCTAATGAAGCATACATCTTTTCTTTTAGCAATGAGCCATCAGATGGGACCAAATCTTTTATTTTATATTTAGTACCATTTTTAGATAAAACATACTGCCCAACAACAGGTCCTTTTTGTGGGTTAAATTTATGTAGGCATGTATTACAAGTTAATTCTGTACAATCATAATTTCCTTCTATCACACTCCAACACTCGGGACATAATATTTGTGCCTTCGGTTTCTTTTTTGGATAGGCATCTTGCGAAAAAACAAATTTAGAAAATAATGGTATTTCTTCACCTTCTGGAGTCTTGACTAACTTAACCCAAAAAAAATACAAAACGGGAATATAATTTCCTGTTAAAGGATTAAGTGTTTTATAATAACTTTTTATATCCTCAGACACTGAATTTTCTAATTCAACAAATACTCTTCTAAGAGTTTCTTCTGGAACTCTTGTGAATGCCTGTTTTACTTGAAATGAACTGATAGGATTAATATCACATCCAATAGCCTTAGCTCCTAATTTTACCGCCTCCCCTAAAGTCGTACCACTTCCCATAAATGGGTCTAATACTATTTTATTTTTAAAGTTATGTTTTTTATAAAAATCGTCCCATATATCAGCATTAGAATTACTCAATGCGGATAAAGTGATAGCACGAAAAACACTTCCCAGTCTAGTGGCCCACCACTTATGAATATGATATATGGGGCGATTGATTTCTTTGCGCCAACTTTCTTGCTCTGCAACCTGGCTTATTTTTTGTGCTGGGAAAGAACATTCAAGAGCCGAATTTTTCTGGGATGGCATGATTAAACTGTTATTTTTAGCCAAGTGCATTTATATAACTCCAAATCAATTTTAACTTAATGATACGCAACGTGATGTCTGACTTTTTAATCTATAAGCAATGAATTCATGTTGCTGTCCAGATTTTGGATTAGGGATTTTATCAGCACTTAACTCATTTGTTCGCAAATCAAAGTGATAACCTATGACAACCTCTTCAGCCTCGATTCTCACTAAACGACCAACCTCTTGAAATCTATTATCTGTTGGAAAATCTGCCGGTACTATGAGTGTTTGAAGACCAGTCGTTCCTTCAGCTAAAGCGAAAGGAGTTGGTGCAACATACATCTTTCTATCGCGAATCATAATATCGCCATAAGTACCAAATCCTTTAACACTCTTATTTTTATGAATATATGTATGATCTGAATTCAAGAAATCGCCATGACAGATTACTAAATCTACAACAGGATATTGCTTGTTTCCTCTATCATTTGCCGAAAAATCTTTTAGATCGGCAGGGTATCGACCAAAAATGTAGAAAATCTGCCTGCCATTATGTAATCCTGTAGGCACCTGGCTATTTGAATCATAATCTCTTTCTCTGCCCGGCCATGCTAAACCCTTAACCTCATATCCTTCCGTCATTTCTACTAAAGAAAAATCAGGATATGTATTTCTTCCTCCTCCCTCGACGTGATAACCAAGGTCTTTTATCCTATTTTCTACCCAGTTTTGAAAATGAAATTCTTTATCCCCAGCACTAACGGCTGTAATAAGTTCTCCATCGTTTATTGCATCTACACAATTTTTATAAACATCAAAGCAGGATGTTTTATAACAACTCTTCTCAAACATTAGTGTATATCCTTATTTAGTTAAGATTAAATCTAAATATCGCGGAGAGGACTAAAATTTGTCCAATCTTTACGGAGCAGGAAATGGGAGGATTTTAACCTTAAGGAGGTTCAGTGCCGGGCTAAAAGTGTTAATAACTTTCGAAAAGCTCATGAGTCATAAAATCATATATATAGTAATATCATATGGTTAGCATTGAACATGCAAATTGATTTCTCCATAGCTACCGCACCAGTCGCATCTTGTGACCGGGTTGTGCATCAATAGATTTCTTCTTTTTTGGAAACGGACAATAAGCAATCTACTGATTTATATCGAATTTATTCCCTTTACGTCAGCTAACTTTAAACCAATCAACGTTCTGGTTTCACTGACCGACAGTTGCAAAATTAGCAAACATTCTACGATATGATTATGTAGCCATCAACCATCTATGGCTAACCAAATATCGTTCAACATAATGATTTATAAGTAGATATATGACGACTTATCAACTGATTAGCTTGCATTTTATATTGTTGCAAACTTAAACGGTCTAACCATACTGTTCCGATTAGCATCAAGATAATCAGCCCACCACTGTAGCATTAGCCTTCGCTCATCAAGATGTTCAGCAAGATGGATGTAAGCGGCGCGAACGTTATTACGCTCCTGATGGCTCATTTGACGTTCAACAGCATCTTTTGACCATAAGCCGGATTCGATCAAGGCACTACAGGCCATCGCCCTAAACCCGTGTCCGCAAACTTCCGTTTTAGTGTCATAGCCCATTGAGCGAAGAGCCTTGTTAACAGTATTCTCGCTCATCGGCCTATCCTGCTGATGATCGCCGATGAAGACCAACTCGTAATCCCCACTGATTTGTTTTATATCTTTTAACACTTCCAGTGCCTGACGGCTTAGAGGCACGAGGTGAGGGCTACGCATCTTAGAACCACGATGTGAGTGCTTTACGCCCTTCAGAGGTTCTCGTTCTGCAGGTATCGTCCAAAGCGCATTTTTAAAATCGATTTCTTCCCATCTTGCAAAACGCAGTTCACTTGAACGTATGAACACCAACAGTGTTAGTTTTACTGCCAATTTAGTCAACTTTCGACCTTTAAAGCATTCGATACGATCAAGCAATTCGGGAAGGCGTTCGAAATCAAGCGGTGGGCGGTGCACTCGTTTAGCTACAGCTATTGCGCCAGCCATATCTTGAGCTGGATTATAATCAAGTAGACCATTTTGTACGGCAAAACGTAGGATTGCGGTCGTTCGCTGTTGAAGACGCGAAGCTACTTCATATCGCCCACTAGCCTCGACTACCTTAATTGGAGCGAGCAGATCCCGAGTTTTCAGTTCCGAAATCTTACGTTTACCTAACGCAGAGAAAAGATTATCCACTAAGCTTTTAAGCACCCGCTCACTATGGGACTCCGACCATTTTTTGCTACAGGATGCATGCCAATCTCTTGCTACAGCCTCAAAGGTTAGTGCTCCGCTTTCTTCAATCTTGTCCTCTTTTTTCTTTTGAGAGGGATCGATACCATCAGAAACCAGTTTCTTCGCGGCATCGCGCCTCTTACGGGCCTCTGCCAATGAAACCATTGGATAAACCCCTAACGCCAGCATCTTCTGTTTGCCACTAAAACGATATTGAAGACGCCAGTATTTTGAGCCATTGGGGTTAACCAACAGGTGCATCCCCTCACCATCGGTAAGTTTGAAAGGTTTGTCTGCAGGCTTAACTGTTCTGACTTTGATATCAGTAAGAGCCATAGATCCCCCTCTCCGTGTTGGTATCAATTTCAATCGAACCGAAGCTACCAACAGTTATACCATCATTTGTTGGTAGATGTTGATATACGACAGTAGACTTTAATAGACCTGAAACAAGAGGCAGGACATCTAACTTATTGATTTTGTATACGTAAATAGACTTTAGTAGACGAAAAAAAAGACTTGATTGGTGCCGAAGGCCGGACTCGAACCGGCACGTATTTCTACGGTTGATTTTGAATCAACTGCGTCTAACAAGTCATTGATTATCATCACTAACTTGTTACGCACCTACGGTTCGTACAGGCAATTTCGCCAACAGATTGCCCCAGCAAAATAGCAGGGGTTTACATGGATCACAAGAGGGCAAAGCCGAAGGACAAACGCGATCGTTATCTGATTCTCGATCCGTGTGGTGTGTACATGGTACGCATAGCTGTCCCGGCGTACATGGCGGCACACTTCGGCAATAAGACATACTTCATGAGGTCAACAGCGACTCGCGACATTCGTCAGGCGCGTCTATTCAGGGATGCCATAGCGTTGGAATGGTACAAGCTGCGCGATCAGCTTAAACCAGTACGTTCAGGTTCACGGGTTGAGCAGATCCTTGATGAACTTCGAGGTATTGGCAAACAAGCAAAGGACACACCGCCCACACAATTGAACTTCCCCGCTCAAGTGCAGGCTTGCCCTTCTCTTCTGGCGATGCGGGATCAGTACATTCTGCAATTCAGTGAGAAACGTAAACTGACCACCCTGTCAAAGACGAACAAGGCCGTCGAGGTCTTATTGTCCCACCTTCGCAAGCGCGATATTCCATTGAAAGATATCAACCGAACCATAGTTACTGGCTGGCTGGATAAACTGAAATGCGAGAGAGCGCCCCAGACTATTCAAAACTACATCAGCGCCCTTGCTCAAATCTGGGACTTAGCCCGTAACCGATATCACGACGCACCACAGGATAACCCCTGGCGTGGTCATGGCCTGGAAGCGAAAAGTAGCAAGGTAAGCTATGAGGTTTTCACCCATGTGGAACTGGCGAAGGTCTTCACTGCCCTGGAGGGTGACGAAGAGATGCAAGCGGTTACGCTGATCGGCATGTACAGCGGCATGAGGCTGAATGAAATTTGCTCTTTGTGTGTTGGAAACATCCGCGAGATTGAGGGCGTCCTTTGCTTCGAAGTCACGGAGGGAAAAACCAAATCAGCAGCGCGTATCATCCCGGTTCACAGCCGTATTATTGATCTGGTGGAGTCCCTTCTCCAGAAGCCACATAACGGCTTCCTTTTCTACCGTGCGTCAATCATTGACCGTGCAGACGGCAAGCGCTCAACGTGGCATACGCAGCGTTTTACACGGGCTAAACGGCTGGCGCTGGGTGAAGTTGGAACAGAACGAAAGGTGTTCCACAGCCTGCGCCACGAGGTAGCCCAGCAGTTAGACCGGAACCAGGTTCCAGAGGACAGGATAGCCCTTCTAATGGGCCATGAACGCGGGAAAACGGAGACCTTCAAGACGTACTCAAAAAATGCGGCGTCACCAGTGGAGCTATCAAAATATGTCGAGTTGGTCAGTTACGATATTGAGACATGAAAATTTGCCATTGAACCTGCAAAATTCTTAGAAAGAAATTACGTTCATCAGATAACATGCAGCATATTAACTCATTGGGGGATTTTTTATGTATATTCGGCTGCTCTGCATGTGCATTTTCCTGCTTACTTGTACATCCGTACAGGCAAGAACATTTTCAGGGTTTCAGCTTTCATTGTGGGGTGAATCCAGAGCCGAGGTGGTAGCTCAAAACGAAAAGTACAACAGAGATCCTAAAGAAGTACAGAAGCGCATAACACCAAATGATGCTATGAATAACGGATTTTATGTTGGTTTCATTGGCGGTGTTGCCGATGGGTTAATTCGCGCTGGTTCGATCTGCCCAGCAAACGAAGATCAGCTTCCACTTTTTTTATTTTCAGTTGATGAATATATGAAACAGCATACGCGGCAAGAATTGCTCACACAGGATGCCTACGAGATAGTGAAACAGGTTCTGGTTAAACAGTTCGGTTGCCATACGAAATAAAAAAAACCGGGCGGTTTCCCGTCCGGCATTAGCCCACATTTTTCAATTTCTGTTCAGTGGCGTAGTACAAGATCGCGGCTTCAAGACCATGTGTCGCCACGCGTGATAAAAAGGTGCTGCGGTGTACACCCAACTTTCTGGCGAGCGCTGACAAGTTCAGCAAGTTGGCATCGGCCAACTTGCTGAACTTGATCGACAGCAGCGGCGAGTTTCCAACGCCCAGAATCTTCAATTGCATATTTTTACCTCTCCATAATAGCGGAGGGCGGCAATCACCGCCCCAAAACCGTTAGCCCCTGGGGTTTTATCCCGTTGGGCTGTTACCTCGCCTGATTACGAAGCATCGTTGGTGATGGCGGTTACCAGATCCGGGCGGTAGCAAATCGGCAGCAGGCTGAACTCACTGGAAAGCGTAATGTTCTTATACGCATCGGTGCTGCTATAGATGCGGAAATCCACTACGTCAGCAAAGGCCAAATCGAGATTTCGTGATGTAGGCCCGACAAGGTTGGTAAATGGTGATGCCTGATCAGCGCTTAACGGCTTCTCGAAGACCGGAACCATGAAGCCTTGATCTGCCCCGATGCCGTAAAAATCGGTATCGGACATCTCGACTACAGTCACGTTATCCAGAACGAAATAGCTGAATGCCGGGTTGATCTCTTTATTGAACACCAGGCCATCAGGATCAAGCACACCATACTGCACAAGCTGGCGAACCGATGGGTTAAAGCGCAACTTCTTGAACAGGTTGGAACCCGCGAACAGGTAGATGCCTTTTAGCAGGGAAGCAAGGCCACCCATGCGGCGCTTCATGGCGCTGACCTCATCGGACAGGGATTCTAACGGATCAGCAGCAACCCCCGTGTAGATGGTTCCGGTGCTTTGGTCGTAACCAAACTCCTCTGACCAATCCAGGATTTCCGACCCGTCAGCGGTATACTGCATATCGGTGACACGATGGCGGAACAGGCTTTCAGCAAACATGCGTTCACGAGTCGCAGCGAAGCGTTCATAGTGAGCCAGGCTTTTAGCTGTCACAGCGTCCAGGACGTTGGCCTGTAGCGAAGAGCCGATCTTACGGAATGGCTGCACATCAGCAGCAGTGATCACATCCTGCGTGGGGAACAGAGGAAGCTCGATCAGATGATTAGCTGCTTTTGGCTTCGGTGTGCTTCCCCATTCGCTGGAAAATCGATTTGCTGCCGGGGCGATGGTGTCAGCCTGAGCGTTCAGGATGTCCAGACTGGTTTTAAACTGGTCAGTAACGTCACGCTGGAAAATGTTCAGGTTGGTTAAGATACGGTTTCGAGCCGGAACGTTCGCAAAGGTCGAACTGTAATCGACGTATGAAAAATCTTTTGTAAGAGCCATGTTGTGATGTCCTTATCGGTAAAATTATTGAGCGTCAGCCTGAGCTACGCGGATGTTGCCGGATGCAGTCAGAGCAGCAATTGCAGCAGCGCCTACAGTCGCGCCCATAACGGCGATGACGGTTTCCGGGCGGATGTAGACGCCACGGTCAGCAACAATGATGTTTGCATCTGTACCAGCGCGGTGATGACTCAGAACCAGTAACGCATCATTGCCGGAGGTAAATGCGGTGCCGTCGGCTTTAATGACCGAACCGGGCTGCACTTCGACGGCCAGGTTTGGGATGTTGATTGTTTTCACTGCAAAATTAGCGTCGGCCTGATAGGTCACGACATCATTAAAGGTGCGTTGGGATTCGCCCATTTTCATAAAAGTCACTCCATAAAGTTGTTGTTTGCTGGCCTGTAGGCTTTGGCCTTTCGGGCCGTATCGTCAGAATTGACGGCGTGCGAGTACAAAAGAGGTCGCCAGTGGCGACCTTCCTTTATTTGTTTCTGCATCAGAAAAAAGGCGGGCGGCGAAGATACCGCCCCTGAGGAGCAACGAGGATCTTTATCGTTATTTTTCTGAGAGATGGGAATGTGCAGCGCCCTCTACGGGCGTTAGCTCTGCTAACCCGGCTTTACCGGGCTGGAATAAGGGAGCGACAACGGCGGGAGACCTCTGAATCCCTACGCCGTGCGCTCGATGCCGTTTTATGTCCGGCAGACAGCCCGAGGAGAGCCGGGACTTATTGCGGTTGTTAGACCGCTGGCAAACCCCATCGCGGAAGGCTAATACCACGGCAGGGGAATAAGCGGCGCTGGAAAGCAAAGATGGCCCGTGCGAGGTATCAAGGAGCCAGCGCCTGAGAGGAGATTAAATTACGTTCAATTGGCTGTAGTTCGCAGTAGACTCTTTCGAATCTATTAATCACCTTATATATAATTTTAACACGTTATTATTTAAAGTGCAATCAGAATTCACGTTAAATTTGTTGACTTCTAAGTTCATCTGTGAATACAAAGAAGGAAGGTTTCCCTGCCCCCTTTATCATTAGCCCTGTATTGTACCCGCCCCGCCCGGTTTATCTTGGTCAGGCAGTGGCTCTGACGGGAGCACGTAGGAGTACGCAGCCGGATCGGCGGCAACGATCTCCCGGCATTTGGAGCGAGTACGAGCTAACGCCGCTTCGTCCACAACAGGGGGAGTAAAGACACCTGCCCCAGCGCCCAGCGTCTTCATGATACGTTTGGCTTTTTGTTTTTTGCTGGTTACTGGCGCAACGGCGGGCGCTGTTGTTGGTTTCCAGTCTGGATGGCGGATCAGATAGTCATCAATCGCACTTTTTACAGCGTCCAGCCGCTGTTCTTCCTCCAGTTGCTCTGGAGTTTTCCCCAGAAGCGCGGCGGCAATGCTGTCTCTGACTTTTTGCAATGTTGTTTTCATTGTGGTGGTTCCTGTACAGGGCCAGCCCGTCACGGGCGCAGCGATACGCCAGCCATGCAACGGGCAGGTATGGTAAAAGGTCTATGAGATTCAAGGTCAGGCCGTCGCGGTCTGGCTCGCTGTTGTGGTTTGTTGGCTTTTCTTATGCAGCCCACTTTGCGGGTTAGCTTCGCTAACGTCACCTCGTGACGCTGGACTAACGCGGCGAACAGGATTTATCTGAATAGGCCGCGATTTGCTCGTAGCTTTTCGGGCCACAACCTGCCGATATTCAACATACAGCGGATCATCGTACTCTGGCATCCGTGGAGCCATTGCGGCATTGGTAACGCCATTCTGCCGAAGTGACATCACCACAGTGAACAACGGCAAGCCCAGCGTCTGGCAGACCTCCACGAGCGTTGCGCCCTCGTGCCACATCGTTATTATTAATTTCCCGTTGTTCGGGTTCGCAAAGCGCCTACATCGCGGGTTGTAACTCGCCTGGTGGAGTTCTTTAACCTTTTCTAGCGGTAGCCTCAGCAGCAATGCCACGCGTCCTGGAGAATATCCCGCAATGAGCATGTGTTTGCATCTCTGCATAACGTTGCCATCACGACATCGACGTTTATATAGGCGGGTGAGGTCAGGTAATTCTGGGCCGGGTAGGTCTGGGAGTTGTTCTTCTGGGTCAATCTTTTCTGGTTCGTTCTGGGTGGCGGTCAGCGCCGTGACTTTCTCAATCAATGTGCCCTCTGCGATTTAAAGTTTTTTTCTGCTTCCGCTTCTCTTATTTTGAGGTGTTCACGAATCAGATTATCAAGGTCATCGCCTGATACACCCCACATTACGCCGTAGTCGTCCATGCCTTCGTAGCCAATATCTGACCAGTAGCGAAGATCATCGAGTGGGGCTATAACCCGGCCTGCGGTTTCCTGTAGCTCTGGTTTCTCGGGTGGAAACGTTGGCTCATCGTCCTGCGCTTCCTGGCTCATTGCATGATTACCATCGGTGCCAGCATCGCTACCGCGCTCAGTGTCAGATTCCATGCCAGATCGCTGTTCAGAATCATCCCGGGCAGGCTCAGGGGCCAGGTTAATACTCGGGTCAGCGGTTGCTGCCTGCTCTGCCTGCGTTGCGCACTCTTCATGACCACTTCCATCCACCTGTTTATCCTCGGATTTTTGTTTCGGTTTCCCGCGTGGCTTCTTCTTCTCCAACGAGCGGATCAACATTCCCTCAGCCAGTAGCCCACCGCTGATTGATGCTGAACCGTAGAAAAGTAGGTTGTCCGCGATCTCCTCCAGGGGAATCACTGTGTGGTAATAGCGATCATAGCCGCGCTCATCCTTCCCCCTCTTGTCTGAAATAACCAGCCCGATAGCGTTTAACACATCCAGCCATTTTTTAACTGTCCGGCGATCAGTATTCTGAAATTTCAGTCCCATGCTCTCCATCGACTCGAAGAACTCCAAGTCCTTTGCGGAGTAGCTCGTGTACTGATCGCGCATGTAGCCGTAGAAGCTGGCGACTTCGATGCGGTTTTTTATCTCCTCCCCGGTATCACGGCGCACAACGTGTGTTGCATACTGGAGGCGTTTAAAAACCGTGATGTATTTTTCTGTCTCTGTGGTCACTATTCCCTCGCTGGTTATCTGTTTGGTTATCCGAATCTGTCTTTTCAATGATCTTTGCTGCTGTTTGAAGCAATTCACTGCACATTTTCGCCATTGGCATGTCGCGGCGGTTCGCTTCTCTCAGCAACGTTCGGTACGTCTCATCCGGGAATGAGATATTCATGATTAAAGTCTCCTGTTTGTCAGACATGCAGATTTGCCCCTGCTATCGCGGGTGAGCGATCAGGATTCGACGGCCTGCGTTTATATTTGGTCTGCCCTGTGTGAGGCGATCTGGTTAATTCGGCATTGCGCCGGATAGAATCACGCTGTCGTAACTGTCAGGAAGTCGCCCGCGACGCTATAACCGTGTTGCTCAAGGTTCTCCACACCGTGGGTGGCAACCAGGAACATGATCACCTGCTCGGGCGTCATATCGAGGTTGAGTTTTTCACGGTATAGACGGCGATAGCTCTGGAGCACAGGGTTAAGGATCTCAGTCAACGACTGACCGTCAGCATACTGGCGGGAAAGGAGTTTCAGGATCGTCTTGACCGCACGAGCGCTCTTTGCCTTCTTCTTTTCCTGTTTCAGGATATGAAGTGCAACGGCCAGTTGCGGGTACTTAGCATGTGCCGCATCCGCTCCACCATTTCTGGAGATGAAAGACCAAAGCGCGGTTTTGGTGTACGTGCCATAAAGGATCGCGTCTGCGATATGCTCGCCAGTCATGGTGGCAGGGGTGATGCGTTGGGATCTTGGTTTGTTCATTGGGTTCCTCCGTAGGATTAAAATTATCGGAGGGTCATTCTGTACCCATTTAGTCAGGACTCTCACCGGGCGGTGATGACCTTAATTGTTGAAAGCCATGTTATCAGCAATGCAAGCATTTGTCAAGATAAAATTGCTTTCCCTATCTTACTATGCCATAACTGAGAATTCAATGTCAAGGTCTTTTAAACGCGCCGTAAGCGATTCTGCGGGCCTCTGAATCATACCAGCTACCATCGTATCGCCCGAGGCATTACAGCCCCGCGTAGGCCCCTTTCGTTGAGGATTTCGCAGGACGTGAAGCATAACTGACATGGAGTGTGCTTAAGTGATGATTAGCAGACCCCGCCCCCCATTGACTCTGCGGGTTACACTCCTCGTGACAGTGTTTCCAAATTACTGCGCGGGCTGTCGCCCTTGCTGCCCAAAAGGTGGCGAGCCTGTTCGGTCAGAACAGGATAACGAGTCACCGCATGGGCGATGGATATCGCGAAGCGTGGAGCGTCTGCGACTGAATAGAGAGACCAACACAACTGGCTACAGCCAGGCACAAAAGGAAGGTTTCCTCTTTATATGATTAAGGTACAAATTTTGTACATGACTGGGTTTTAGATCTTGTTCTTGATTTAACTTGTTACTGATTAGTGTACAAACTTTGCTAAAAGCCATGTACAAACTTTGCTAATGCCTGTTCTGGGGTCGTCAACGAACGCACATGAGACAACATGATGTCCCCATAGGCACTTGGGCATCACCGGATCTTTTCTCAAAATAAATGCCATCAAATAGCAATCAAATGACCCGAAAAGCTGCCCTTTCTTGACCCGTCCGGGCGAATCTGTGCTAATCCCGCGCGTAGAAGCGAGCATGTCGCGACCTTCGCTATGGTGGAAATCATACAACGGTATGACCTGAGCGCCACGGCTGGCACGGGTTCGTCAATTCTGTCTGCCGATATCGTGGCTTGCCTGTTCATTGCTTGGCTAAACCAGATTCACCCACTACGCCCCATTCTCTGCAAAAAATAATTCTTCGCCAAAAAACCAGAAACGATGAGAATCGCCTCGCTTTTCAGCCCGATTTTCAGGCTCACGGGACGCGCTCTGGAGGGCGCTGTGATTGCGGTTATCGTGATTCAGATCGTGACGGCAAACGCCGCTAAGGGTTTCTGGTGAAGCGTGGTAAGGGTTGCCGGATGGTGGAAGGGTTGAGGCCGGAACTGTTGTGGGATAAGACAACGACCAGGGCCGGAGGTCGGGCCATATCGCCAGCGCCTGGCCTCTTGTTGGTGGGGAAACCTGGCCCGTAGGGCAGAGGGAAAAGCGAAGTCGTGAAAGTGAAGACTAACAGTCTCCACTCTCCAAGTGATTGATAATAGGTATATGAGCCTGATAACGCCGTCAGACGGCCTTCCTATGCATCGTTTATGCAGGATCAGGCAAGGTTTATTCACTTCGTTGGACTGATGCTCGGGACTCGGGCGGTACTCGATGACTCAGCCGCTAAGATATTTTGAAATTTCTGTTGACTTTTTTCGTGGGGTGTGAGTTTACGTCAGGCAGATCTCTGAGTGTGAAGGCAGGATATTTTTCTGGGCAGGACATAAAAGGAGGGCAGTCACTTTAGACCCTTTCCAGCGGGGAAACGTTTAACCACCATCAAGTTACCTATTTATTTTGAATTTTCTTTTTGCTCCCTGATAACCACCAATTGCAGCCGCCGCTACGTAAGTGATGATTACCTGTATCGTATTTCGAGAAACATCCGAGACGAATTCATCATCAAAAATATTCACATAACCATCTTCGGTATCTGCAACCCTTTGAATCAGATCGATGAAAAGAAGGTTATTCAAGTATAGGAATGCCGCAACATTGCATATAACAAGTACCCAGCCAAGTTTACTTAATCCTTGTCCTTTACATGCGAGATAAGAGGTAACCCCGCAACTGAAAGAGCAAAATCCAATGATTGGGGCTATCAGTTCTGGCGTATTAAGCATAAGTGATCCAAACCGCTGCAAGTATTCGTTACATCCCGTCACGATAGATTAATCCTTTACCAGGAGCAATCCACTGATCACGGCTCCTCTTCACTTGGCTGCGCCCTAAAGCCCGTTCAGGAACAAAAATACTTACTCATTTCTTGATCATTTTGTGCTTCAATTAAACTAAATCACTTTCCAACACACTGTTTTTGATCAAAAATATATCAACTGAAAGATAAAAAAGCCGCACGGCTGTAGGGAGAAAATTATGGGTAATGCAATGATCGCTTTGAAGACCGCCGAAGAAGTGAAGGCCGTCAGCGCGGAGCTGGCACGGAATACAAAAACCAACCTGTTCCGCTGTTTGTGGGCGATGCAGTTCGAGAGCGCTCTCCGCTTCGGTGATGCCGTAAAACTGACCTGGGATCAGTTCGCTGATGGCAAGACGCATCTGTCTATCAAGCAAGAGAAGACCGGGAAACTTCACAAGGTCGCTATTACCCCGGCTATGCGCTCCATAGTCCAAGCTCGCCGGGAAGAAGCAGCAGACCGCCCAAAATTCGGTGACTACATATTCAGCCTTTCTGATCTGAGGTCGAAGGGCCAGCCAGTTAGCCATAACGCGGTTCTGACTGAGTACGGGAAGTGCGGGCGCCGTGCGGGCTTCCTGGATGTGGGAAGCCATACACCACGCAAAAGCAAAGGCCGCATCCTCTTTGAGAACGGCGCACCGCTGG
Organism: Klebsiella sp. JB_Kp004; assembly: GCF_040065795.1. Taxonomy (NCBI): domain Bacteria; kingdom Pseudomonadati; phylum Pseudomonadota; class Gammaproteobacteria; order Enterobacterales; family Enterobacteriaceae; genus Klebsiella; species Klebsiella sp. JB_Kp004. The sequence goes on from NZ_JBEAKW010000033.1 coordinate 42,621, forward strand.
AGCACATCACAAAGTTGTTGGGCCAGGCCAACCCGGCTTCAACCCTGTTTTACATCGGGTTCACGCAGGAGACTGCGGACACACTAGCGGAAGAATTTTCCCTGGGGGAGGAGTGGTAATGATGGAAATACTGTTCACTAACAGTGTGTTAGTCCTTTTCTGGATTATCAGTCTTCGTATAAAATCAAACCGTCTATGTTGCAAAAATATTTAAATCATGTGAGTATCCCAATTGATTACATTACAATGTGCATAATTTTCAACGGGATAAAATGAAACCACACAGACCACACGGTAGATTACCTACAACATTAGAGTCAAATGAACTCAAAGCCCGTGCTCTTGAAATGATCCTTATTCTTTTCTATATGGAAGATTTAAAAGAATTTGTTCTCAAGTCAATAAGTTCAACGAGTGAGTTTAGAAAGACAGATCTGTTAAATATGATAGATAAAGATAGTAAGGACAAGCCATTTGAAAAAGCTCGAGCTTTACTCGTTTCAGAAAAAATAATTAACCAAGAAGAAAGCGACGAGATTAAAAAACTTGTAGATTACCGAAATCATATCGGACACCGAGTATACCAATTGACCGTTGATGTGGGTGCCTACTCCGACTTGGATATTATTCCTCAATATGATTACACTGCGGTAAAACGTGCTCAGGAACTAAGAAGTAAAGTTATCAACGGAATGGGAAGAAAGTTCATTTTAGCCATGAGCTTTAATACCCTTGCTTTTGATGCTGCGGAAACCGTGTATCGAAAAGAAATAGACAGGCTTAAAAAGAAAATCAACAAAGGTATATTGGAGCTTAACAAGGAGATAAGTGAAATAAATAAATTTATAAAATCCATACCTAAATCAGCATTGGAAGCAACTCATCCAAACAACCCAGATAACTACAAAAAAAATGGAACACTTAGCCCCCATGGTATCAGATGTGTCTGTACACTTTTTGATTTTCAAGCAACACCGTTAGCTGTATCATACATAATGAGATGCTCTTACAACACCGCTTCGAGTTGGTATAAGAAATGGAAAAACAATGAGTTTTAATATTGATCTTAATACTACCCCCATGAATTTAAAAAGTTACTTTGTATAATCAAGGTGATAAAAAAAATCATCACCAAATTTATTTAGCACGCATTGAGCCGTTATTTCACCAAATCGCATCAAATCATCAGGGTGATTATTTTTCATCTGCACAGGCAATGAATTTCGCATATATCCATGAAGATAGGATGATGTTTTCATTGCGATGCTAAATGTCGGAACAATGTTTTCCGCATTCATGTATTGTGGTTCGAAATGTGCAATCGCTTTATTTCTAAACTCTCTCATTTCTTTATTGTATTCTTCATAAGATAGAGTATCCATACCAATATTGTTTAAAAGTTTAGACATAAATGCTTCATGATCATTAATTATCTTCTTCCAATGGTTATCTTCACTATACGTACCAAAAACCTGGCACCATCGCACAGTGGCATCACCAAGCAAGGCATTGCATATATTTCTGAACGGTGAGTAGATATAAGGATCTTTATCTAATATATTTAGATAGTTTGCCATTGCGAAAAACGTATGAATATCCCGTGAGAATATCTCCAGGCACATTAATGCGTTTTCTATCCTTAATAATTTTTCATTATCTAAAATCATAGAGACCCATATTAAAATGAAAGTCAGTCAAGCGCTGAGGGGGAATTGTATCAAGGCCGTATTGCTATGCACATATAATGGGTGTTTTGGCTCACCCGTGGCATTCAAGGCCAAGCACTTAGTATTTTCTGGTAACATCTTGCCAACAGCTATAGACCTACCTAAATATCGTCCTTCATTGCCCCAAGCGGCAATCACTACTCCGGCGTTGGAAATGAGTTCAACAAGATATCTGTCATTATCGGTCCCGATGGGATCATCAGCCTTCAACATTTCGAAACGGTCTGTATGTACATAAGCGAACAAATTTGCCATGTAAACACCTCCATATCCCCAGCTTTTGGCAAACGATATACAGCGGGTCAAAGTCCGGTCATCTTGTTCAGCATCTGCGTATGATGGATTTAAACCGATGAACAGTACATAAGGCTTGGTCGGTTCCCATACACGAGACAAAGAATAGCGGTACCTCCCACAGGGTGAAAATATAGCATCTCGAATCATTTCATTGGCTCCGTTAACTGTTGATGATTAATACGTGTTGCACACGGTCTGCCAGCCGATCTTGTTGCAATATGTCGTTTTCGGCGCAGCATTCTGAATAGCTTGCATTGTCTGACTGTACGCTTGTTGCTGTTGCGCTGCTAACTGCTGCTGCTGGTACGCCGTTTGTTCCTGCTGCTGTCGCTGAGCAATGCTCACACTGTAGCGATCACATATTGACTTATCCACTGGTGTGGACTGCATAGCCTCTGAGGTTTTGGAAAAATAAGTCTGGTAAAGAGCTGGATCATAAGCCCAGCTATTCAAATCGCGAGCATCGAAATTTTTAGCAGAGGCTGCTGTTTGGAAATCCATGAAACCCAGCGAGACACACTTATCAGCCAGAGCTTCGCGGATGGCAAGTTTCTGATAGACATCCAAAGGCATTTGTTGCTTCTGCACTGCACACCCGACCAATACCATGCCTAAAGACAAAACTGCTGCTTTTTTTATCATTATGGTGACCATATTAGGAATTATCTTGAACAATGTAAGAATCTGTTATCCTGAAATAAAAGTAAACAAGCATGAGCAAATTTCAGTCAGCTAAAGTAGGTAGGTTAGCTATCTTGATAAAGGCATTCACCTGTCGGCCCCATCGGATGTCTTGATGGCAAGCATAGGGCCGAATTGGCCTCATTGTTAGTACCTATAATCAGATAAATTTCCTGGCATCAGCGACCATTTTCAACTCGGCCTCTTCTGCCTTCTTCTGTTCGAGCCATGCTTTGCCCTCTGGTGTCGCCAGAAACTTACGAGCGTGAATTTTACGGTTGTTGCGTTTGGTTGCTGCTGCATTCTTCGCCATGATTACCTCCAGATCTGCCCTCACACTGGGGCCACAAAGGCAGGCTACAGAAAATCGCAGTGACAAATCCAGATGCAAAAATACCCTACCAAATGGTGTCGAAGGCAATAAGTGACCTTTACGTGCCGTGTTGGGCACATAAGGAGAGGCGGAGCGAAGCGACATCCGCAGTTAGCTCTTTTCCCTTCACAGGTAAGAACGAGCCATATGTGATCCCCTCGCGGGAATGATGATGCCTTGTCATGGCCTCTTATCAGGTAGCCGTTGTGATCCGGTGGCTGAAACCGTGGCAGAGCCGGATTCTTTCCCGATCCGGTTAGTCTTCCCAACATTACGCCTGTTTATTCGCTGCAACGTCATCTCGACGTGTTGCATCATGGAGCGCCGCACGAAGCGCGAGCCACATTGACAAGGGTTTTGGGAAAAGGATTAGAGACGCTGGCGGCGTCTTCCGGCTTCAAAGGAAAAGCGCAACGAATAGACCAGCGACAAAAAATTAAGCCGTCAGTGCTGACCGTTCACGTTTTGTACAGGGTTGAGCCTGGAAACTACCTGCCGCTGCGTGATAATATCCCAAAAGCCACTACCAAACACAGCGGCAATCGTTGGTGACATTATTCAAGCAAAAAACACAGGCAAGAAAGGCAGAGTTTTTACTCTAACCCTCTGTTTTATATGAAAACTTTGTGTTGAATGCCGAAGGCCGGACTCGAACCGGCACGTATTTCTACGGTTGATTTTGAATCAACTGCGTCTACCGATTTCGCCACTTCGGCACTGAAGGGGATGCGGAAACGTTCTGGATTATACCTGTCGGCGGCGGCCATGCAAGCGACAGCGTGTCGTCATTGCGCTAAGTGTCGAAAAAAACAGCGCTATCCTGCGCGGCGTCACCTTTTGCTGCCGTTCCATAGCGCGACTGCCATCAGCAACCCTCCTCTCACAACCCCCGCAACCCCAGCACCACCTGCCAGCCACTCCCCTTTCCCCTTGTCCCCCCAAACTTCACTCAAAGTCATCTCTATTTTTTCTCACACCATTCTCACCCGAATCACTCAACCCAACTCAACACAACCCAACACAACCCAACGTTCCCCATCCATCCCCAATATCCAATCCCTCAATATTCCCCCTAACCCCACCCAACGCCATTCCTATATATTCCAGAAAGTTTTATCCAATGCCTTTTTGTTATTCACTCGCTCCGCAGTCAAATATTAATTTCATCAATATTTTTATAACTTTACATTAATGAAAAGTTTTCTTTTTGCCGTTTATTCCAGGATTTTCCTCAGGCGTGAAGGGTTCCGGTAAACACTATTTTTACTAGTCGCTGTACGAGTCTTGATGGACATATTCACTCGATGAATTAACTCAGGAGAATACTTGTGACGACGTTAAAACCTTTGCTGGCCCGCAACCGCAGCTGGGCGCTGCAGAAGTGTCAGCATGACCCGGACTATTTCGAAAAATGGGTCGACGGGCAGCGGCCCCACTCGCTGTGGATCGGCTGCTCCGACAGCCGCGTTCCCGCCGAGGTGCTCACCGGCAGCCAGCCCGGCGAGCTCTTTGTCCACCGCAATATCGCCAACATGCTCGATCCCGCCGACGACAACGTCATGAGCGTCCTGCAGTATGCCCTCCACTACCTTGAGGTGGAGCGGGTGGTGCTCTGCGGCCACTACGGCTGCGGCGGCGTGCAGGCGGCGCTCTCTCTGCCCACCCTGCCGCTGGCGCAGGAATCCTCGGCGCTGGCTCGCCGCATCGGCCAGCTGCGCCACACCCTGCATCACGAAATTGCGCAGATCGCCGATGGATGTGGTGTTGCGGCCTCCTCCGGCGCCAGCGCCAGCACCGACGCGGAGCGCTCTCGCCATGCGCTGGACGCCCTGGTGGAAGCCAACGTTCGCGCCCAGTTCGCCCGTCTGCTGGAGAGTGAGCCAGTGCAGACGGTGCTCGCCAGCGGGCGGCCGCTCAGCCTGCACGGCTGCGTCTACGATCTGGCTTCCGGCCATTTAACCACCCTCGTCGAACACCTCTCACCGCAGGAGCACGCCCCATGAACACACTTCGTCAGGACTCCCTCGCCGGCATCGTCGTCTTCCTTGTCGCCCTGCCGCTGTGCCTCGGCATCGCCCAGGCCAGCGGCTTACCGCCCTTCGTTGGCCTGCTGACCGGCATCATCGGCGGCCTGGTCGTCACCGCCCTCAGCCCCTCCCGCTTCGCCGTCAGCGGCCCCGCCGCCGGACTGGTCACCATCGTCGTCGCCGCCATCGAATCCCTGGGTTCCTTCTCCGTCTTCCTGATGGCGCTGGTGCTGGCCGGCGTGCTGCAGCTGCTGTTCGGCATTCTGCGGGCCGGGCGTTTTATCTCGCTGGTTCCCGCCAGCGTCATCAAAGGCATGCTGGCGGCGATCGGCATCCTGCTGATTATGCAGCAGATCCCCGTCGCGCTCGGCACGGCGGAAGAGACCAGGCTTGCCGATGTGCTTCAGGGCAATGCCGCTTTCTCCGTCACTGCGATTGCCGTCGCCGCGGGCGGCCTGCTGGTGCTCTGGCTCTGGGGCTCGCCGCTTATCCGCCGGGTGAAGAGCCTGCGCTGGATCCCCGGGCCGCTGATCGCCGTCCTGCTCGGCTGCATGACCACCCTGCTGCTGACCCATTTTGCGCCGCAGCAGCTGGCCGCCCTGCCGCGTATTACCCTGCCAGCGTTCGGCAGCCTCGGCGACCTGCTGGGCGAGCTGGAGTCTCCGGCGTGGAGCGCATGGCGCAATCCGTCGGTGTGGATGGTGGCGGTGACCCTGGCGCTGGTCGCCAGCCTCGAAACCCTGCTCAGCCAGGAGGCGCTGAAAAAGCTGCGCCCGCAAAATCCGCCCCCTTCGCCGAACCGCGAAATGGTCGCCCAGGGCGTCGGCAACCTGCTCTCCGGCGTGCTGGGGGCGATGCCGATCACCGCGGTGATCGTCCGCAGCTCGGTGAACGTCAGCAACGGCGCGCAGAGCAAACTGTCGATCTTTATCCACGGTGTGCTGCTGTTGATCTGCGGCCTGTGGTTTAGCGGTCTGCTGACCTTAATCCCGCTCGCCAGCCTTGCCGCCGTGCTGCTCTATACCGGCTATAAGCTGGCGACGCCGCGGCTGTTCATCGAGCAGTTCCGCCAGGGGGCGGCGCAGTACGTCCCGTTCCTCGCCACCATCGGCGGGATTATTGCCTTCGGCATGCTGGCGGGGATCGGGATTGGTCTTGCCACCCAGATGGCGTTCAGCCTCTGGCGCAGCCATCGCCACTCGCTGCAGCTGGCGCGCTACGATGACCACTACGTGCTGCGCATCCAGCAGAATCTGACCTTTATGCACAATCCGCATCTGCTGGCCCTGCTGGCGAAAATTCCGGAAAAGAGCGTGGTGATCGTCGAGCACGACAGCGTCGGCTATCTCGACCCGGACGTGCAGGCGGTGCTGGATGATTTTGCCGAGAACGCCCCGCAGCGCGGCATCCGCCTTAATCAGTGGCCGCTGGCCAGCCGCTGACCTTAACGGGCGGCTGGTCCGCCCGCTTCGCTACCCCTCCGATTGCCAAGCGCCGGGGAATACCATGCTCTACACTTTCTGGGTTATCACGCCAACCCCAAGGAAACAAATATGAGCATCATTAAAAGCTACGCCGCCAAAGAAGCGGGCGCCGATCTGTCGCTGTGGGAATACGATGCCGGCGAGCTGCAGCCGGAAGATGTCGAAGTTGAGGTGGAATACTGCGGGATCTGCCATTCGGATCTGTCGATGATCGACAACGAATGGGGGATGTCGAGCTACCCGCTGGTGGCCGGTCACGAGGTGATTGGCCGGGTAGCGGCGCTGGGCAGCGCGGCGCAGGATAAAGGGCTGAAGATTGGCCAGAAGGTCGGCATCGGCTGGACGGCGCGCAGCTGCGGCCATTGCGACGCCTGCATCAGCGGCAACCAGATCAACTGCCTGGAAGGCTCGGTGCCGACCATTCTCAACCGCGGCGGCTTCGCCAATAAGCTGCGCGCCGACTGGCAGTGGGTGATCCCCCTGCCGGAGAGCATCGATCTGGCGTCCGCCGGCCCGATGCTGTGCGGCGGCATCACCGTCTTTAAACCGCTGCTGACCCACCACGTCACCGCCACCAGCCGCGTCGGGGTGATCGGCATCGGCGGTCTCGGCCATATCGCCATTAAGCTGCTGCGGGCGATGGGCGCGGAAGTAACCGCCTTCAGCTCCAACCCGGCCAAAGAGCAGGAAGTGCGGGCGATGGGCGCCGATCGCGTGGTCAACAGCCGCGATCCTGAAGCCTTAAAAGCGCTGGCCGGCCAGTTCGACCTGATTATCAACACCGTCGCCGTCGACCTCGACTGGCAGCCGTACTTTGAAGCCCTGGCGTACGGCGGCAACTTCCACACCGTCGGCGCGGTAATGAAGCCGTTCCCGGTGCCGGCCTTTACCCTTATCGGCGGCGACCGCAGCATCTCCGGCTCGGCGACCGGTAACCCGTCCGAACTGCGCACGCTGATGAAGTTCGCCGGCCGCAGCAAGGTGGCCCCGACCACCGAGCTGTTCCCGATGTCGCAGATTAACGAAGCGCTGAAACACGTTCGCGAAGGCAAAGCCCGCTACCGCGCGGTGCTGAAAGCCGACTTCTGATGGTTCTCTCCCGCCGGGCGGCCCGCTCGCCCGGCGTTTTTCCCGTCGCTTCATCAAACCGTCATCTCCCCGCCATGCCTCTGTAGTCATTGCTTCCCACAATCCGGGCTTCGATAAATGGCTGAACGAGATGCGCGTCACCATGAGAAAGACCTGGCTTCCCTGGCTGATCCTGTCGCCTTCCTTGCTGTTTTTACTGCTGTTTACCTGGTTCCCGCTGGGGCGTTCGGTGTATGACAGCCTGTTTGATACCCGCATGGCCAGCGACGGCGCGCAGTACGTCGGGCTGGATAATTTCGCCCGCCTGTTTGCCGATAACGTCTTCTGGCAGTCGCTGGGCAATAACCTGCTCTATATCCTGCTGACGGTGGTGCCCGGGGTGACCCTCGCCCTGCTGCTGGCAGTCGCCCTGAGCGAGAACCATCGCGTCAACCGCTGGCTGCGCACCGCCTTTTTCTTCCCGATGATTATCCCGATGGTCAGCGCCGCCGCGCTGTGGCTGTTTATCTTTATGCCCGGCCTCGGCCTGCTCGACCACTATCTGGCGAAGCTGTTCGGGCCGATGAACAACAACTGGCTGGGACGCAGCAACAGCGCGCTGCTGGCCCTGGCGCTGATCGGCGTGTGGAAGTTCGCCGGCTACTACATGCTGTTTTTCCTCGCCGGGCTGCAGAGCATTCCGGCCTCGACGCGGGAAGCGGCGCTGATGGAAGGGGCTACCCGCACGCAGGTCTTTTTTAAGGTCACGCTACCGCTGCTGCGCCCGACCCTGAGCTTTGTGATCACCACCGCGCTGATCTACTCCATCACCCAGATCGACCACGTGGCGGTGATGACCCGCGGCGGGCCGGACAACGCCACCACCGTGCTGCTCTATTACATCCAGAATCTCGCCTGGGATACCCATGACCTCGGTAAAGCCTCCGCCGCCACCTTCCTGACCCTGGCCGGGCTGTTCGCCTTCTCGCTGATTAACCTGAAACTGCTGGAGAAAGGAGCCCACTATGAGCGCTGACATCTCGCCGCTGCTGGTCCGCACGCCCGCCGCCGCCCGTCCGCTGTGGCTGCGCCTGCGCCGCTCGTCGCCCTTTACCCTGACGGTATTAATGTGCTGCCTGGCGCTGCTGTGGGTCAGCCCGTTTATCTGGATGCTGGCCACCTCGTTCAGCGCCACCACCTTCGGGGAAGATATGGCCTCGCTGCTGCCGCGCCTGCCGCTGACCCTCGATAACTTCCGCGACGCCTGGAACAGCGCCGACTGGCTGAGCCTGTACGCCAACACCATTATCTTCACCTTCGGCACCTTCTGCGTGCAGCTGTTGACCATCACCACCGCCGGGTACGTCTTCGCCTGCCACGAGTTTCGCGGCAAGCAGACGCTGTTTCTTCTGTTCCTGGTGCAGCTGATGATCATGCCGGTAGTGATGATGGTGCCGAACATGCTGACCCTGAAAACCTTCGGCCTGCTCAACACCCTCACCGGGGTGATGATGCCCTACTTCACCTCGGCGTTCGGCGTGTTCCTGATGCGTCAGGCGTTCCTCGCCATTCCGAAAGAGCTGGAGGAGGCGGCGCTGATGGAGGGCTGCCGCTGGTGGCAGGTGCTGTTCCGCGTGCTGCTGCCGATGTCCTGGCCGTCGGTGCTGGCCTTCGCCACCGTCAGCATTACCTACCACTGGAACGAGTACCTGTGGCCGCTGATGATGCTCAACGATCCCGATAAGCAGGTGCTGACCGTCGGGCTGGTCTCCTTCGCCATGGGCGCCGAATCCGGCGGCCAGTGGGGCACCATCGGCGCCGGCACGCTGATGGTCTGTCTGCCGCTGATGCTGGCGTTCATCCTTTTTCAGAAACAGTTCCTGCGGAGCTTCGGCTTCTCCGGGATCAAATAAGGAGTGATTCATGCTGTTAGCGCACATTTCCGATACCCATTTCCGCAGCCGCGGCGAAAAGCTGTACGGCTTTATCGACGTCAATGCCGCCAACGCCGACGTGGTCTCCCAGCTTAACGCGCTGCGCGAGCGCCCGGACGCGGTGGTGGTGAGCGGGGATATCGTCAACTGCGGCCGCCCGGCGGAGTATCAGGTGGCCCGCCAGATCCTCGGCAGCCTGAACTATCCGCTGTATCTGATCCCCGGCAACCACGACGACAAAGCCCATTTTCTGGAGCATCTCCACCCGCTGTGCCCGCAGCTGGGCAACGATGCGCAAAATATGCGCTATGCGGTGGATGACTTCGCCACCCGCCTGCTGTTTATCGATTCCAGCCGCGCCGGCACCTCGAAGGGCTGGCTGACCGACGAGACCATCGGCTGGCTGGAAGCCCAGCTGTTCGAGGGCGGCGACAAACCGGCAACGGTGTTTATGCACCACCCGCCGCTGCCGCTGGGCAATGCGCAGATGGACCCGATCGCCTGCGAAAACGGCCACCGTCTGCTGGCGCTGGTGGAGCGTTTCCCGTCGCTGACGCGCATCTTCTGCGGCCATAATCACAGCCTGACCATGACCCAGTATCGCCAGGCGCTGATCTCCACTATCCCCGGCACCGTCCATCAGGTGCCGTACTGCCACGAAGACACCCGGCCCTATTACGACCTCTCTCCGGCCTCGTGTCTGATGCACCGCCAGGTCGGCGAGCAGTGGGTGAGCTACCAGCACTCGCTGGCCCACTACGCCGGGCCGTGGCTGTACGACGAAAACATCAGTTGCCCAACGGAAGAGCGCTAACCGCCATGCTCAGTCTGCAAAACATCAGTAAACGTTTCGACGGCAAGCCGGCGCTCAGCGCCCTGTCGCTGGATATTCACGAAGGCGAATTCGTGGTGCTGGTCGGCCCGTCGGGCTGCGGGAAAAGCACCCTGCTGCGCCTGCTCGCCGGCCTGGAGCCGGTCAGCGAAGGCCAAATCTGGCTGCATGATGAGAACATCACCGCCACCACGCCGCGCGAGCGCAACTTCGCGATGATCTTCCAGAACTATGCCCTGTTTCCGCATCTGTCGGTGCGCGACAACATCACCTTCGGCATGAAGGTGCGCAAGGAAGAGAAAAGCAGCTGGCAGCCGCGGGTGGACAACGTAGCGCAGATGCTGCAGCTGGAGGCGCTGCTCGACCGCAAACCGGCGAAGCTCTCCGGCGGCCAGCGCCAGCGGGTGGCGATGGCCCGGGCGATTGTGCGTAATCCGCGGCTGTTCCTGATGGACGAGCCGCTCTCCAACCTCGACGCCCGTCTGCGCAGCGAAGTGCGCGACAGCATTATGGCGCTCCATCAGCAGCTGAAAACCAGCACCATCTATGTGACCCACGACCAGACCGAGGCGATGTCGATGGCCGACCGCATCGTGGTGATGAACGGCGGCCACGTGCAGCAGGTCGGGCGCCCGGAGTATCTGTACGCCAACCCGGCCAACCTGTTCGTCGCCGGATTTATCGGTTCGCCGGCGATGAACCTGCTGTCGCTGCCCTGCGCCAACGGTGAAGTACTGTTGGGAGAACAGCGCCATCCGCTGCCGCCGCGCCACCGGGATCAGACCCGCGTCTGGCTGGGCATTCGCCCGGAACATATTACCGACCGCGTGGAGGAGGGCCATCTGCGCCTGCCGGCCACCGTTCTGCAACGAGAACTGATGGGGGCCGACTACCTGCTCCACGTCAGCACCCCGATCGGCACCCTGCGCTTTAGCCGCCGCCACCGCGGCACGGTGCCGGAGAAAGGCGAGTCGCTACCGATCGGCTTTTCGCCTGCCGATGTGCATCTTTTTCATGCTGAGACCCAGCATAATTTACTGATGGAGACAGATCATGTTTAAACCTCTTACGGTAGTCGCGGTTGGCCTCAGTCTTGCCCTGAGCGGCGTGGCGCTGGCAAAAGAGAAAATAGACTTCATGTTCCCGGCGCCGGTTGACGGCAAGCTGACCATGGAGATGACCCGCGTCATTAAGCAATTCAACGACTCGCAGCAGGATGTGGAAGTGCGCGGCATCTTCACCGGCAACTACGACACCACCAAGATCAAAGCCGAATCGGCGCAGAAGGCCGGCCAGCCGCCGGCGCTGGTGATTATGTCCGCCAACTTCACCACCGATCTGGCGCTGAAGGATGAGATCCTGCCGATGGATGAGCTGTTTAAATATGGCGATCAACAGGCCGGCGATTTTCTGCAAAAGGAATTCTGGCCCGCGATGCATAAGAACGCCCAGGTGATGGGCACCACTTATGCGATCCCGTTCCATAACTCGACGCCGATCCTCTACTACAACAAGACGATGTTCGATCGGGCCGGGATCAAACAGCCGCCGCAGACCTGGGCCGAGCTGCTGGCCGATGCCAAAAAGCTGACCGACGAGAGCAACGGCCAGTGGGGGATCATGCTGCCGTCGACCAACGACGACTACGGCGGCTGGATCTTCTCGGCGCTGGTGCGCGCCAACGGCGGGAAATACTTTAACGAAGACTATCCGGGCGAAGTTTATTACAACTCGCCGACCGCCATCGGCGCCCTGCGCTTCTGGCAGGATCTGATCTACAAGGACAAGGTGATGCCGTCCGGAGTGCTGAACTCGAAGCAGATCAGCGCTGCGTTCTTCTCCGGCAAGCTCGGGATGGCGATGCTCAGCACCGGCGCGCTGGGCTTTATGCGCGAGAACAGCAAAGACTTTGAGCTTGGGGTGGCGATGCTGCCGGCCAAAGAGCAGCGCGCGGTGCCGATCGGCGGCGCCAGCCTGGTGAGCTTTAAAGGCATCAACGAGGCGCAGAAGAAAGCGGCGTATCAGTTCCTGACCTATCTGGTGAGCCCCGACGTGAACGGCGCGTGGAGCCGCTTTACCGGCTACTTCTCGCCGCGCAAGGCGTCATACGATACGCCGGAGATGAAGGCCTATCTGCAGCAGGATCCGCGGGCGGCGATCGCGCTTGAGCAGCTGAAGTACGCCCATCCGTGGTACTCCAACTGGGAGACCGTGGCGGTGCGTAAGGCGATGGAGAACCAGCTGGCGGCGGTGGTTAACGATGCCAAAGTGACGCCGGAAGCGGCGGTTCAGGCGGCGCAGAAGGAAGCCGACGCGCTGATGAAACCTTATGTGGATAAAACCGCGCTGGCGGAAGTGAAGTGACGCTTTACCCGTCATCGCCACCCTCACCCCGGCCCTCTCCCTGAGAGAAAGGGGACAGTCCGGCGCCGGGGTTAAGATCCAGTCAGGCGGTTTGCAAGCGGGAACAGGGATTGAGAAAGGAAAAAAGCAGGCCATACCCGGTATGGCCGGAAAATGTCACAACGATTAGATCCCTGCCGTTTCGCGGATATATTTGCGCGCTTTGACGGCGTATTCGAAAGGATTGGCCAGGGCAGGATCCTGCTCGGCTTCCACCACCATCCAGCCTTTATAGCCAAAGTCGTCCAGCAGCTTGAACACCGGACGGAAATCGATCACCCCGTCGCCCGGGACGGTGAAGGTGCCTTTTTTCACGCCGTCGAGGAACGACAGGCCGTCGCGGCGCACCTGGTCGATCACCGGCGGACGGACGTCCTTCAGGTGGACGTGGTTGATGCGCGGCAGATACTTTTTGAGGATCGCCAGCATCGGCGCTTCGCCGCCTTCGGAGTACCAGGCGTGGCCGGTGTCGAACAGCAGGAAGACGCGCTCGTCCACCAGCGACATAAACTTGTCGATTTCCGCAGTGGTCTGGATGCCGGTGCCCATGTGGTGGTGCAGACAGACCTGCATCCCCTTCTCCGCCGCCAGGCGACCAAGGGTGTTGTAGCCTTCCGCCACCCGCTGCCACTCTTCGTCGCTGAAGCACGGCTTCGCATCGCCGAGGATCGGTTTATCCAGCCCCTGGATGCTGCCGCTCTGCTCGGAGCAGCCAATGACCTTCGCGCCCATCGCATGGAGGAAGTTCATGTGATTGACGAATTCATCAATGGTTTTTTCCCGCTGGCCGTTAGCGAAAAAGGTGCTGAACCAGGCGTTGCAGATCTGAATGCCGCGGATGTCCAGCATCGGCTTGAGAACCGCCGGATCGCGCGGATATTTGCTGCCGACTTCGCTGCCGGTAAAGCCGGCCAGCGCCATTTCGCTGACGATCTGCTGGAAAGTGTTTTCGCTGCCGAGCTCCGGCATATCATCGTTAGTCCAGCCGATCGGGGCGATAGCCAGTTTGACGTTATCTTTGTTCATAGTAGGGCTCCTGCCGCTGCGCCTTACCGGCGCAGCAATTCACGTTCAATAAGTTCACGGGTTTCCACTGCCTGGTATTTCATTTTTTCCGGGTAGCCAAACAGCGAGGTGGCGACAATCGGCTCCCCGCCGACCTTGAAGGTCTGCTCGGCGAATTTCATTTCGCGCAGGGTGCGGAACAGCGCGTCGAAATCCACATCCCCTTCTCCGACGCCTACGTGCTGGTGCACCACGGCATCCACGCCCGGCGGGTTAACGATATAGCGGCAATGTTTCGTATGGTTGCGGGTATCCGCAATCAGGACATGGGAGAGATCGCTCCCGGCATAGCGCAGCATGCTCGCCACGTCGCCGACGCCTTTGTCGTAGAAAAAGGTGTGCGGCACGCTGTAGACGTACTTCACGTTATCGCTGCGGAACGACTTCACGATATCGACGGTTTCATTGTTCTCTTCGCAGAAATCCCAGGGATGCGCCTGGATCTCCACGCGGATGCCTTCCCGCTCAAAAATCGGCAACAGCTCTTCCATCGAGCGATAGAACATTTCATCGCAGATCTCAGGCTGATTCGGATCGCCGGAGAACTCGGTGTTGATCACCTGAACGCCCATCTCCACCGCAATTTCCACCAGCCGTTTCCAGTTTTTCACCGCCGCCTGGCGGCGCAGTTCGTCCGGGCCGGACCAGCGGTAGACGCAGATAAACGACGACAGCTCAAGGCCGGTATCGCGCAGCGCCTGCTTGTACTCGGCCATGATCTCCCGGCTGGCGCGCGGGTGCTTGTAGAACGGGTTTATCTGCGGGTGCGGCGACTGTTCAATGTACTTGTAGCCCCACTCCGCTACCTGATGGACCATGCGGGTGATCCCGAGGTCCTTAATCACATCCACATCAAAGGCAATTTTCATCGTCGTTACCTGTGCAAAGAAGTTCCGTCGGCAAAGCGTGCTTAACGTTTGTAGAATGCCGGGCACTCAGGCAGCGTCACCTCAACCGGCTCGCTGGTTCCCTGCGCTTTAATGCAGGCGTCCGCCGCTACCGACGCCGCATAGCCGTCCCAGGCCGACGGGCCGTGCAGCTGACCGGCTTTGACGTCGTTGATAAAGGCCTGCAGCTCGACGTCGTAGGCTTTGATAAAGCGGTCTTTCCAGTCGGTCAGAATGGCGGTCGACAGGCTGGCGGACTTGCGCATCTGGACGGCAGACGGCTCCGGCAGACGGGCAATCCCGGTCTCGCCGACCACTTCGCACTGGATGTCATACCCGTACTGGCAGTTCACGAACACCTCGACGTCGATCAGGGTGCCTTTTTTGGTTTCAAAGGAGACGATCTGCGGATCTTTCAGGCGCGCATGGGTGTGCGAGGTGGAGCGCGGGAAGCGCACCTGCACGGAACGGTAGTCATCGTTCAGCAGCCAGCGCAGCACGTCCAGCTCGTGGATCAGGGTGTTGGTGATCGCCATATCGGTGGTGTAGTTCTCGCCAACCGCCTGGTTGCGGTGGGCGCAGCGCAGCATCAGCGGCGCGCCGATATCGCCATCGTCGATCACTTTTTTCAGCGCCAGATAGCCTTCGTCGTATGGGCGCATAAAGCCAACCTGCACCAGGCGACGACCGGCCTTCATTTCAGCATCGACGATACGGCGGCAGCCTTCCGCAGACATCGCCAGCGGTTTTTCGCAGAACACCGGCTTACCGGCGGCGATGGCGGCCAGGGTGTACTCTTCGTGGGTCGGGTCCC
Organism: Klebsiella sp. JB_Kp004; assembly: GCF_040065795.1. NCBI lineage: Bacteria > Pseudomonadati > Pseudomonadota > Gammaproteobacteria > Enterobacterales > Enterobacteriaceae > Klebsiella > Klebsiella sp. JB_Kp004. The sequence continues at coordinate 58,213 of NZ_JBEAKW010000033.1, forward strand.
AGGAGGTGACCAGGATGGCATCGACATCGCTGGCGTTAATCACGTCGTGGCCGTCGGCGTAGACTTCCGCCTGCACGCCCGGCAGCGCAACCGCCGCGCGGGCGTTGTCGGCATTGATATCAGACACCGCCACAACGGTGGCGCCCTGCAGAACCTGGGTGCAGCGACGGATGTGTTCTTTACCGATAGCGCCAGCGCCGATGACACCTAATTTGAGCGACATAATGGTTTTCTCCGTAAGTCTGTAGGATTCAGGGTGGATGTTCGTTTTAGTAATCACGCGCCTGGGCGCGCTTTTCATTAATCATTTGCGCAACTTTGCGGATCCGCTCTGAGAGCGCCGTCTGGGCGACCCCGACGTTCCACCAGCTGCCGTATTTGTGCACCATGGTCTTCGGCAGCACTTTAATATCAATCAGGGTGCTGACCGTTTCGCGACGGGCGGCGTCCAGTGCGTGGCGCAGTTCGTCCAGGGTGGTGACGCGCCAGGTTTTGCAGCCGTAGCCGGCGGCGATGGTGGCGAAGTCCACCGGCACCAGACCGCCCTGCAGCTGGCCGGTTTCCGGCTGGCGGTAGCGGAACTCGGTGCCGAAGCTGTCCATCCCGTGCTCCATCTGCAGGTTGTTGATGCAGCCGTTGGCCATGTTGTCGAACAGTACGACGTTGATCTTCGCCCGCTCCTGCAGGGAGGTGACCAGCTCAGAGTGGAGCATCATGAACGAGCCATCGCCGACCAGGGAGTAGACTTCGCTCTGCGGCTGCGCCAGCTTCACCCCCAGCGCCGCGTTGACTTCGTATCCCATGCAGGAGTAGCCGTACTCCACGTGATAGGTGTTTTCCGCGCGGTTACGCCAGACGCGCTGCAGATCGCCGGGCAGGCTGCCCGCCGCCGCGACGATCACCGCCTCGGCCGGCAGCGTTTCATTCAGCACCCCGAGGACGCTGCTCTGGGTCAGGGTGGAGTCGGTGATCTGGCGGAACTCGCGATATACTGATTCGCGATCGAGATGATCGTCGATCTCCGGCACAAAGGATTTCTCCTGCCACACCGCCTGGTACACGCGCTGGGTCTCTTTTAACTGACGGCTCTGCACGCTCTCGATCTGCGCACCCCAGCCGGCCTGCCAGCCGCTGTCCACCAGCGCCGCGTCGAGGGCGGTCATCGCTTCCCGGGCGTCCGCCAGCATGGCAATGCCGTCCAGCTTCCAGGCGTCGAAGTTGCTGACGTTAATATTCAGGAAACGCACCTCCGGGTGCTGGAAAATCCATTTCGAGGCGGTGGTAAAATCGCTGAAACGGGTGCCGACGCCGATCACCAGGTCGGCCTCTTTCGCCAGCAGGTTCGCCGCCAGACAGCCCGTCTCGCCGACGCCGCCGACGTTCAGGGGGTGAGAAGAGACCACCGTCCCCTTTCCGGCCTGGGTTTCGGCAAAAGGCACTCCGTAGCGCTCGGCGAAACGGGACAGCGCTTCGCCCGCGCCGGAGTATTTCACCCCGCCGCCGCAGACGATCAGCGGTTTACGGCTGGCTTTGATGGCCGCCACGGCGTCCGCCAGCTGCGCGGCGCTGGCCGGACGGCGATCGAGACGGTGTACGCGACGCGCAAAGAAGGATTCCGGGTAGTCCCAGGCTTCGCCCTGCACATCCTGCGGCAGGCACAGCGTCACTGCGCCGGTTTCCGCCGGGTCGGTCAGGACGCGCATGGCGTTGATGCAGGCGCTCATCAGCTGTTCCGGGCGGGTAATGCGGTCCCAGTATTTGCTGACCGCGCGGAAGGCGTCATTGGTGCTGATGCTGAGATCGTAGCTCTGCTCAATTTGCTGGAGCACCGGGTCCGGCTGGCGGGTGGCGAAGACATCGCCCGGCAGCAGCAGCAGCGGAATGCGGTTGGCGCTGGCGGTGCCGGCGGCGGTGATCATGTTGGCCGCCCCCGGGCCGATGGAGGAGGTGCAGGCGATAATCTGCCGGCGCAGGGCCTGGCGGGCAAAACCGGTGGCCGCATGGGCCATCCCCTGCTCGTTGCGCCCCTGATAGACGCGCATGTCGCCGCTATCCTGCTCCAGCGCCTGCCCCAGCCCCAGGACGTTGCCATGGCCGAAAATCGCAAAAATGCCTTTCACGAACTTCAGCTCTTCGCCATCCACTTCCAGGTACTGGTTATCGAGGAACTTCACCAGCGCCTGCGCCGTTGTCAGTCTCAGTTTGCCCATGTTGCACAATCCTTATTGTTCAGTATTTGTGTGTGGCGTCGCGCCGATGCCGCCGGGGCCGTCGTTCACGTCACTGGAATACCTGTGGATTATAGGCAAACATTTTTTTCATTAAATACAAATACAGAAGAAATATTTCATTTTGCGAGAAGGATCAAACTCTCTACCCATTTCATACGTTTCACTTACATTCCTGACACGTTTTCGGGCGCTTTTTGGCCGCGCCAGACGGCAATATCCCCTTAAAAATCATAGGTAAATGGCTGTCGTTTGGCGTTTCATTTTCCTCAGGGTCGACAGAGGGGGCGATCCGCGCTAACGCGAGGCTCAGTGCGGCAGAGTGGTAGATCCCTCACACTTTTGGTTTTTTAATTTCGAACGAGTTTGCAAATGAAATATTTATTTCTCAAACTAAGGGTAACCAATAACCCTCAGGCTGTTCACGGAGTCGACGTCGGGATCCCGACCCTTCCAGGCAGCAGACACCAAAAAGGAAATCCTAGCTATGAATGCAGCAGTAAAGCGGCTCGACGTCATCTGTATAGGTCGGGTGGCCGTCGACCTCTATGCCCAGCAGATCGGTTCGCGGCTAGAAGACGTTGCCAGTTTCTCGAAATATCTGGGCGGCTCCTCCGGCAACGTGGCCTTTGGCACCGCGATTCAGGGGCTGAAATCGGCCATGCTGGCGCGCGTTGGCGATGAACACAACGGCCGTTTCCTGCGTGAAACGCTCAACCGCGCCGGGGTGGATACCGAGTATCTGATTACCGACAAATCCCGCCTGACCGCGCTGGTGATGCTGGGGATCAAGGATCAGGAGACCTTCCCTCTGATTTTCTACCGCGATAACTGCGCCGATATGGCCTTAACGCCTGACGACATCAGCGAGGAGTATATTGCCTCCTCCCGGGCGCTGGCGGTGACCGGCACCCACCTGTCGCACGCCAACACCCGCGCCGCGGTGCTGAAAGCGCTGGAGTACGCTCGCCGTCACGGCCTGCGTACCGCGCTGGATATCGATTACCGTCCGGTGCTGTGGGGGCTCACCTCGCTCGGCGATGGCGAAACCCGTTTCATTGAGTCCGGGCCGGTCACCAGCCAGCTGCAGGAAGTGCTGCATCTGTTCGATTTGGTGGTGGGAACCGAAGAAGAGTTTCATATTGCCGGGGGCAGCACCGATACCCTGACCGCGTTGAAAAATGTGCGCCATGCCACCAAAGCCACCCTCGTCTGCAAGCGCGGACCGATGGGCTGCGTGGTGCTGGAAGGCGACATCCCGGACAGCTGGGACCAGGTGCCGCTGCAGCAGGGCGTGCGCGTGGAAGTGCTCAACGTGCTGGGCGCCGGGGATGCCTTTATGTCGGGCCTGCTGCGCGGCTGGCTTAACGACGAGGGCTGGGAGCAGGCTTGCCGTTACGCCAACGCCTGCGGGGCGCTGGTGGTCTCCCGCCACGGCTGCGCGCCGGCGATGCCGACCAAAGTCGAACTCGATGACTACCTGCAGCGCGCCGAATCGGTGCCGCGCCCGGACGTCGACGAGCGCCTCAACCATCTGCACCGGGTGACCAGCCGCCGCCAGCAGTGGCCGGAGCTGTGCATTTTCGCCTTCGACCATCGCAAACAGCTGGCCGACCTGGCGCGGGAGACCGGGCGCGATGAAGCCTGCATTCCGCAGCTCAAGCTGCTGTTGTTGGCCGCGGCCGAAGCGGCGGCGCAGGAGGCGGGTCTTGACCAGCGCAGCGGTATTCTGGCCGACGGCACCTACGGCCAGCGTGCGCTGAACGCCATTACCGGCAAGGGCTGGTGGATCGGTCGCCCTATCGAACTGCCCAGCTCGCGCCCGCTGCGTCTGGAGCATGGCAACATCGGCTCGCAGCTGATCGACTGGCCGCTGGAGCATGTCGTCAAATGTCTGGTCTTCTATCACCCGGACGACCCGGCGGCGCTGCGAGAAGAGCAGGACGCTCTGCTGCTCGAGGTGTGGCAGGCCTGTAACAAATCAGGCCACGAGCTGCTGCTGGAGGTGATCCTCCCGGAAAATGGCCCGGACAAAGACGAGCGCCATTACCACACCATGCTGGAGCACTTCTATCAGCTGGGGATCAAGCCGGACTGGTGGAAGCTGCCGCCGCTCTCCAGCGCCAGCTGGCAGCAGATCACCGCCCTTATCGAGCGCGAAGATCCGTGGAGCCGCGGGATCCTGATCCTCGGCCTCGACGCGCCTTCCGACAAACTGCGCGCCGGTTTCGCCGAAGCGGCCGCACACCCGATGATCAAAGGTTTCGCCGTCGGGCGCACCATCTTTGGCCAGCCGTCGCGGCGCTGGATGCAGGGCGAGCTCAGCGATGAGGCGCTGATAGAGGAAGTGAAACGCAACTACCTGACGCTCATTGGCTACTGGCGCGAAGCCCGCCGCTGATCCCCCAACGCCCGTCTCCGTCACCTTGCGGAGCGGGCGTTTTTCTGTTTCTTCGTGAAATGAATCGCGTATTTCGTCGCAATAAATGAAAAATTCGCTTCATTTGGTACACTGGAAGCCATATTCCTTCCATTTTCTCAGAGCGCACTCTATGGCCAATAACCCAACACAGCTGACCATCCTGCAGGATGAAATCAGGCGTCGCTACGATACGTTAAGCAAACGTCTGAAACAGGTCGCCCGCTATATCCTTGATAACAGCAATAGCGTGGCTTTCGATACCGTGGCCTCCATTGCGCAACAGGCGGACGTTCCCCCTTCCACGTTGATTCGTTTTGCCAACGCCTTCGGCTTCAGCGGCTTTAACGAAATGAAACAGATGTTCAAGCAGCATTTGATGGAAGAGACCGCCAACTATACCGAGCGCGCCCGTCTGTTCCGCCAGACCACCAGCGATGAGTCCAGCCCGCCGGAAACGCCGACGGAAATCCTCAATATGTTCACAATGGTGAACAACCAGGCGCTGCAGCAGCTGGCGATGCAGACCTCCAGCGATGAGCTGGAGCGCGCGGTGGCCCTGTTGGGCGAGGCGGAAAATATCTACGTCATTGGCCTGCGCCGGTCGTTCAGCGTCGCCTCCTATCTGACCTATGCGCTGCGCCACCTCGATCGCAAAGCCTTTCTGATCGACGGCCTCGGCGGCATGTTCACCGAACAGTTGAGTCTGGTCGGCCCGAAAGACGTGGTGGTGGCGGTGAGCTTCTCGCCGTACGCCCGGGAAGTGGTCGAGCTGGTGGAGCTGGGCGCGCAGCGCAAAGCGCGGCAGATCGCCATTACCGACAGCCAGGTCAGCCCGCTGGCGGCCTTCAGCGATGTCTGCTTTGTGGTGCGGGAAGCGCAGGTGGATGGCTTCCGTTCGCAGGTTGCTTCCCTGTGCCTGGCCCAGACGCTGGCGGTTTCGCTGGCGCTGAACAGCAGTCAGGAGTCCGAGGCCAAGCAGAAGGCGTGAGATAGGCCGCCTGGCGTCGATTGCGCGGCGGCGCGGGATAAGCCTGCGGGGGGATGCCGTAGGCCGGATAAGCGTAGCGCCATCCGGCACAAGACGGGTGTGGCGCCAGAGGTGTCCTGCCCGGCGGCGCTGCGCTTGCCGGGCGTGTGATATATGCGCCTGCGGGTCGCCGTAGACACTGTTTTCGGTTTGCAACTTTCCCGGCCAGACAAAGCGTTTATCACGTGTAACTTCAGTGAAATTTGCGCTCCCGGTTAATCGTCTGCGTTATGCCTGGCATGGCGCAGGGAGCGCACAGGGGGCGGCCAGTCGCCGCCGCCCCCTGTACCCCCGGGCTCCGGCCAGCAAAATCGCCGCTACGCGGTACCTTCGACTTATCCCTGCAGGCTTCGGGTTGGGCCGAGGCAGCGTCCGTGCAAAACACGGCCCTCAGCCCGCATCCATGCGGGCTGCCCCGGCCTTCCGGGAACGTCTCAGCGATTTTGAGGCCGTCAGCACCGGCAGTTTCAGTCGCACAAGTGGGTAAATCAAGGACAGGTCGCACGACCCCTCCAGGCCGGGTCAGGCGCAGCCGCCACCCGGCAACATGACGGGTATCGAGCCTGATATCTTGCCCGGCGGCGCTGCGCTTGCCGGGCCTACGAGGTATGAGCCAGTGAGAGGAACCCGTAGGCCGGATAAGTGTGGCGCCATCCTGCATAAAAACGGCGACGGTGTTTGCGGTGTCCTGCCCGGCGGCGCTGCGCTTACCGGGCCTACGAGGTATGAGTCTGTGAGAGGACCCCGTAGGCCGGATAAGCGTAGCGCCATCCGGCACAGCCACGGGTACGGTGCCTGACTGCCCGGCGACGCTGCGCTTGCCGGGCCTGGGAGTGGGATTCCGCGGACCCTTTCGCTAAAAAACACCCGCAGCCCATAGACAAGAAGGCCGGTTAGCATCGCTAACCGGCCTTTTTTATCGGCGTCTGCGCGTCACGTTAGTCGTGGCGCGGATATTCCGGGGTGTTGATCCAGGCGTGGTCCTCTTCCCAGGTGAACAGCCATTTCCGATCCGGCCCGGCCATGACGTTCAGATAGTAGCTGTCGTAACCGGCAATCGCCGCCACCGGATGGTAACCGCGCGGCACCATCACCACATCGTGGTTATAGGGCGCCATGCAGGCGTCCAGGCTGCGGTCGTCGGTGTAGACCCGCTGGAAGGCAAAGCCCTGCGGCGGATCAAAGCGGTGATAGTAGGTCTCTTCCAGCTGCGTCTCTTTGCCCGGCTGGGCGGTATCGTGCTTATGCGACGGCCACGAGCTGGTGGCCCCTTCGTCGGTGTAGACCTCGACCACCAGCAGGCAATCCGCCTCGGCGCTGTCCGGCAGAATATTATGCACCCGGCGCTGGTTGCGCCCTTTCCCGCGGTGCTCCACGCCGACGTCTTCCGGCCGAATCAGGCGTGCCGGGAAGCTGCCTTTGCCCGGCGCGCTGCACACCGCCAGCTCCAGATCGGAATCGGCGGTCACCTCGACCCGATCCTGCGGCGGCACGTATACCGACCACGGCGGGGTACGTTCAAACGGCGACATCCGTTTACCGAGATTCGGGAAATCGGCCTGCTGCGTTTTCACCGACGCCAGGCCAGCGACCAGCACCAGGCACAGCTCGCGATCGCCGCTCTCCAGCGTCACAGTCTGCCCTTTTTTCAACATCCAGACATCGAAGCCGATATAGCGCCAACCGGCGCTTTGCGGCGTAATGTGCTGGATCTGTCCCTCTTTTCGCGATTTAGCCAGTAACGACATGGCGCTCTCCTTCGCCGATTAACCTAACGTCGGCATGCTGAATTCAGATACGGTCTGCTGCCCTGCCGGCCAGCGTACGGTGGCGGTCTTCATGCGCGTGTAGAAGCGCACGCCGTCCGGCCCGTGGACGTTCAGCGCGCCAAACACTGAGCGCTTCCAGCCGCCGAAGCTGTGGAACGCCATCGGCACCGGGACCGGCACGTTCACCCCGACCATCCCCGCCTGCACGTCGTGGACGAATTCACGCGCGGTGTGGCCGTTGCTGGTGAAGACGGCGCTGCCGTTGCCAAACTCGTGGCTGTTGACCAGTTCGAGGGCGCTGTCATAGTCCGCCGCGCGCACAATCCCCAGCACCGGGCCAAAGATCTCTTCGCGCCAGATGGTCATCTCCGGGGTGACGTGATCGAACAGGGTGCCGCCGATATAATAGCCCGCGTCGTAGCCCGGCACGCGCAGTTTGCGGCCATCGACCACCAGTTTTGCCCCTTCGCTTTCGCCTTTATCAATATAGCCGAGCACTTTTTTCTGGTGAGTATCAGACACCACCGGCCCCATCTCGTTCTCTTCCTGGCCGCGCATGCAGCCCGGGCCCACTTTCAGCGCTTCCACCAGCGGCTTCAGGCGAGCGATCAGTTTGTCGGCGGTTTCATCTCCCACCGCCACCACCACCGGCAGCGCCATGCAGCGCTCGCCTGCGGAACCGAAGGCGCCGCCCATAATGGCGTTAACGGTGGCGTCGAGATCGGCATCCGGCATCACTATCGCGTGGTTCTTGGCGGCGCCGAAGGCCTGCACGCGCTTGCCGTGGGCGCTGGCGGTCTTATAGATATACTCCGCCACGCCGGAGGAGCCGACGAAGCTCACCGCCGCAATGCGCGGGTCAGTGTACAGCTGCTCGGCATCTTCATTGCTGCAGTGCACAACGTTAAACACGCCGTCCGGCAGACCGGCCTCTTTCAGCAGCTCTGCCAGACGCACGGCGGCCGTCGGCGCCAGCGCCGGCGGCTTGAGGACGAAGCTGTTGCCGCAGGCCAGCGCCAGCGGGAACATCCACATCGGCACCATCGCCGGGAAGTTGAACGGGGTGATCCCGGCCACCACGCCCAGCGGCTGCATCAACGAGTAGCTGTCGACGCCGGTGCCGACGTCAGAGGAGTATTCGCCTTTAATCAGGTGCGGGATCCCGCAGGCGAATTCGACCACTTCCATACCACGGGTCAGCTCGCCCAGCGCATCCGACCACACTTTGCCGTGCTCGCTGACGATGATCCCCGCCAGCTCTTCCACGTGCTGTTCCAGCAACATTTTAAAGTTGAACAGCACGCGGGCGCGGCGCAGCGGCGTGGTGCGAGACCAGCTGTCAAACGCATCGCGAGCAACCTGAATCGCCTCAGAGACTTCCTGCGCGGTCGATACCGTGACTTCGCGCACCGCTTTGCCCGTCGCCGGATCGTACACCGGCATCGTTTCGTTGCTGCTGCTGATAACGGTTTTCCCGCCAATAAAGTTTCCTGTGATCGTCATGTTCTCGCCTCATAGTGAAGAGGGCCAGCGCACGCCGGCCCGTCGCTGATTCTGCTGTGCTATAACCGTAGTAAAATGAAATTTATATTTCAACATTGTTGTGAAATGAAATTCCATTTTGGTGATAACAGTCGCATTTTGCGATCACGCATCGCTTACGCGCTTTCCCCATCGAGCCGCGCCGCCTCGCGATACCTGGCTCCCAGTCCCGGTCGCTCCCGCCGCGAAAGCAGGGAATATTTTGCGAGGCAGCTCAAACAATCATCATTTTCATTCTTGCTTATTTTGGAATAAACGTTTTGACTGTTAGCCAATTGAACGAACCCAACCCTCTTCCGTCAGGAGTGTCCTATGGCCATCGCAATGCAACGTTTTTGTATTAACCGCAAAATCGCGCCAGCGCTCAGCATTGAAGCGTTTTTCCGTCTGGTGAACCGTCTGGGCCTGAATAAAGTCGAGCTGCGCAACGATTTACCCAGCGGGAAAGTGACCGACGATCTGAGCCATCAGCAGGTGCGCGAGCTGGCGGCGCGTTACCACATCGAGATCCTGACGATTAACGCGGTCTATCCCTTTAACCGCCGTAGCGAAGAGGTGCGGCAGCTGACCGAGTCGCTGCTGAAAGAGGCCCAGGCCATCGGCGCCAAATCGCTGGTGCTCTGCCCGCTCAACGACGGCAACGAGGTGCCGGCCAGCGACACCTTAGGCGCCCTGCGCGACCTGGCGCCGCTGTTCGCCTTCTACGGCATCCACGGCCTGGTGGAGCCGCTGGGCTTTCCGCAAAGCTCGCTGCGATCGGCGCACCAGGCGCAGACGCTGATCCATGACGCCCGCGTGCCGTTTAAGCTGCTGATCGACACCTTCCATCACCATCTCTACCCGCAGGCGGCGGACGAGTTCAGCCAGGTGGAGGTGGCGGACATCGGTCTGGTGCACCTCTCCGGGGTGGACGATACCCGTCCGCGCGAGCAGCTCACCGATGCCGAGCGCATCATGCTGACGCCGCAGGATCGCCTCGGCACCTGCGAGCAGGTTAAAGCGCTGGAAGCCCGCGGCTATCAGGGGGTATACGCTTTTGAACCCTTCGCTCCCGAGCTGGCGCAGTGGAGCGAAGCGGATATCGAGCGCGAAATTGAGCAGAGCATTGCGCTTATCCAACGCCACTGCGCCTGAGGCCTCTCGCGACAGCGTGCGCGGCGCGTGACGATTTCCCCAACGCCGGACGACGAGGTTGCCTATAATCGTCGCAGGATAAATGGAGGAATCGATCATGAGCTCACCCCTGTTGATTGCGCGCACGCTGGATAACGCGCTCTATTTGCTGCCCGCGATGGCCAACCGCCATGGGCTGATCACCGGTGCGACCGGCACCGGTAAAACCGTCACCCTGCAAAAGCTGGCTGAGTCGTTCTCGGAAATTGGCGTGCCGGTATTTATGGCGGACGTTAAGGGCGACCTGACCGGCATTGCCGCCGCGGGGCAGAGCTCAGAGAAACTGCAGGCGCGGCTGGAGAAGATCGGCGTCAGCGACTGGGAGCCGCACGCCAACCCGGTGGTGCTCTGGGATATCTTTGGTGAGAAGGGCCACCCGGTTCGGGCGACGGTCTCCGATCTTGGCCCCCTGCTGCTGGCGCGCCTGCTCAATCTCAATGAGGTGCAGAGCGGCGTGCTGAACATTATTTTCCGCATCGCGGACGACCGCGGTCTGCTGCTGCTTGACTTCAAAGACCTCCGCGCCATCACCCAGTTTATCGGCGACAACGCCAAATCTTTCCAGAACCAGTATGGCAATATCAGCAGCGCCTCGGTCGGCGCCATCCAGCGCGGACTGTTGACCCTGGAGCAACAGGGCGCCGGGCACTTCTTCGGCGAGCCGATGCTGGATATTGCCGACTGGATGCGCGTCGATGCCAGCGGCAAAGGGATAATCAATATCCTCAGCGCCGAAAAGCTCTACCAGATGCCGAAGCTCTACGCCGCCAGCCTGCTGTGGATGCTCTCCGAGCTGTACGAGCGTCTGCCGGAGGCGGGCGATCTCGACAAGCCCAAACTGGTGTTCTTCTTCGATGAGGCGCATCTGCTGTTCAACGACGCGCCGCAGGTGCTGCTGGATAAAATCGAACAGGTGATCCGTCTTATTCGCTCCAAGGGCGTCGGCGTCTATTTTGTCTCGCAGAACCCGGCGGATATACCCGACGCCGTGCTCGGCCAGCTGGGCAACCGCGTACAGCACGCGCTGCGCGCCTTTACGCCGAAGGATCAGAAAGCGGTGAAAACCGCCGCCCAGACCATGCGCGCCAACCCGGCCTTCAGTACCGAGCAGGCGATCCAGGAGCTGGGCACCGGCGAGGCGCTGATCTCCTTCCTCGATGAGAAAGGCAGCCCCTCGGTGGTCGAGCGGGCGATGGTTATTGCCCCCTGCTCGCGAATGGGGCCGGTCAGCGATGATGAGCGCAATGGCCTGCTGAATCACTCGCCGCTGTACGGCAAGTATGAAGAAGAGGTGGACCGCGAGTCGGCCTTCGAAATGCTGCAGCAAGGGGTCCAGGTCGCCACGGAACAGCAGTCTACTCCGCCGGCGAAGGGTCAGCAGAGCGGGGATGACGATGGTCTGCTTGGCGGCCTGAAAGATATCCTGTTCGGCAGCACCGGCCCGCGCGGCGGCAAACGCGACGGTATCGTGCAGACCGCGGCGAAAAGCGCGGTTCGCCAGGTCACCAATCAGATCGTCCGCGGCATGCTGGGCAGTCTGCTGGGCGGCCGCAAGCGCTAAAAAAAAGCCCCCTCATCGTTGAGGGGGCTTACGTTCCGTAGCCGAGTCCGCTAGGCCTTGCGCATCATCAGCCAGAGGCTTATCAGGAAGAAGCTGGCGCTTGGCAACAGGGCGCCGATGATCGGCGGTATGCCGTACACCAGGGTCAGCGGGCCGAAAATCTGATCCAGCACGTAGAAGATAAAGCCGAAGCTAATCCCGGTCACCACCCTGACGCCCATCGGCACGCTACGCAGCGGGCCAAAGATAAACGACAGCGCCATCAGCATCATCACCGCCACCGACAGCGGCTGGAAGATTTTGCTCCACATATTGAGCTGGTAGCGTCCCGGATCCTGGCCGCTGGACTTCAGGTATTTCACATAGTTGTGCAGCCCGCTGATCGACAGCGCGTCCGGATCCAGGGCTACCACGCCGAGCTTGTCCGGCGTCAGGTTGGTTTTCCAGGTGCCGCTCACCATCTGCGACCCGGTCACCTGCTTCGGATCGGTCAGATCGGATTCATCCACCTGCGACAGGCGCCACACTTTATTCTCGCTATCGAATTTTGCCGAGGCGGCATAGCGCACCGACTGTAAACGACGCTCCGGGTTGAAGGCATAAATGCTGACGCCCCCCAGCTCATCGTTACCTTTTACCCGTTCGATATAGACAAAGTTATGGCCATCTTTCGCCCACAGTCCCTGCTGGGTGGAAAGCAGCGAACCGCCGTACATCTGCTGGGCGCGGTAGTTGCGCGCCATCTGTTCGCCCTGCGGCGCCACCCACTCGCCGATCGCCATGGTCAACAGCACCAGCGGGATCGCGGTTTTCATCACCGCCAGCGCCACCTGCAGCCGGGTGAAACCGGACGCCTGCATCACCACCAGCTCGCTGCGCTGGGCCAGCATCCCCAGCCCCAGCAGCGCGCCAAGCAGCGCCGCCATGGGGAAGAAGATCTGGATGTCTTTCGGCACGCTGAGGATGGTGTAGAGGCCAGCGCCCAGCGCATCGTAACTACCCTGCCCGGACTTTTTCAGCTGATCGACAAACTTGATAATGCCGGAGAGCGACACCAGCATGAACAGGGTCATCATGATGGTGTTGAAAATCGTCTTACCGATATAACGGTCAAGTACGCCAAACGCCTGCATCAGGCCGCTCCTTTATTAAAACGGGCGCGGAAGCGGCGCATCGGCACCGTGTCCCACAGGTTTAACAGCACCGCCAGCGCAAAATAGAGCAGGTTAATCGCCCACATCCAGATAGCCGGGTCCATTTTGCCTTTGCCGCCGTTCGACTTAATCGAGGTCTGCAGCAGGAAGAACACCAGGTAGAGCAGCATCGCCGGCAGCATTGACAGCACGCGGCCCTGGCGCGGGTTGACCACGCTGAGCGGCACCACCATCAGCGCCATAATGAAGACGGTCGCCACCAGCGTGAAGCGCCAGTGCAGTTCGGCGCGCGCACGATCGGTGTGGGTCTGCCACAGGGTGCGCATATCCATCTGTTCGGTGTCGTCCGGATCGGCGGCCACCGCCTGGTGGCCGATAATGGCCTGATAGTTATTGAAGTCGGTGATGCGGAAGTCGCGCAGCATCGCGGTGCCTTCAAAGCGGGTGCCCTTATTGAGGGTCACCACCTGCGAACCGTCTTTCTGCTGCGACAGCTCGCCGGAATCCGCCACCACCACGGAGGGGCGCGCGTTGCCTTTCGGGCGCAGCTGGGCAAGGAAGACGTCATGGAAGCGGTTGCCGTTGACGCTCTCGATAAACATGACCGCGTTACCATCGCTGGCCTGCTGGAACTGGCCCTGGGCCAGCGCGGCCATGCCGGGGTTGGCCTTGGCTTCCGCCAGCACTTCATCCTGATGGCGCGACGACCACGGCCCCGCCCACATCACGTTGACCGCCGCCACCGCGCCGGTGAACAGCGCGAGGATCATCGCCGCCTTGATCAATACGGCTTTACTCAGGCCGCAGGCGTGCATCACCGTAATTTCGCTTTCGGTGTACAGCTTGCCGAGGGTCATCAGCAGGCCAAGGAACAGACTTAACGGCAGGATAAGCTGCGCCATCTCCGGGATGCCGAGCCCCAGCAGCGAGAGCACCAGATTGGTTGGGATATCGCCATCCACCGCAGCGCCGAGGATCCTGACTAATTTCTGGCAAAAGAAAATCAGTAACAGGATGAATAGGATCGCCAACTGGCTTTTCAGCGTCTCACGAACCAGATATCTTATGATTATCACTATAAATACGCCCGTAAAAACCCGTTTTAGTGCAGGAAAATTGCTTGTTTCATGGCTTAAACGTCATTTATTCTCTTTGGTCGTCGAAAACGTCGCTAAGATTAAATGACTCATCGGTTCTGCATGTCAGGATCTTTTCTGACGAACCCAGGCCTTATTAACGTTAAGATTAACACGAAGTCACCGCAACAGCGGACATGAGTTACGAAAGCTTGCAATTATATACTCAATGGATTTCGAGTTGTAAGAAGGCAGCAGGGCTGTGGCCCCTGGCGCGCACAATGTGCCACGTCAGGGTAAGCAGGCGCAGCCGGCGCATCTGCAACTTGAAAGGCGACGAGTATAGCCGTAGCCACCACTGTTGTCTTTAAGATTCAGGAGCATAGTGCATGGAGTTCAGTGTAAAAAGCGGTAGCCCGGAGAAGCAGCGGAGCGCCTGTATCGTGGTCGGCGTCTTTGAACCACGTCGCCTCTCCCCCATCGCCGAACAACTCGATAAAATCAGCGACGGCTACATCAGCGCCCTGCTGCGTCGCGGCGAGCTGGAAGGCAAACCTGGCCAGACGTTATTGCTGCACCATGTGCCGAACATTCTGTCTGAGCGCATTCTGCTGATTGGCTGCGGCAAAGAGCGCGAACTGGATGAGCGTCAGTACAAGCAGGTCATCCAGAAAACCATCAATACCCTGAATGATACCGGTTCAATGGAGGCAGTCTGCTTCCTGACCGAGCTGCACGTCAAGGGTCGTAACAACTACTGGAAAGTTCGCCAGGCGGTGGAAACCGCCAAAGAGACGCTGTACAGCTTCGACCAGTTGAAGACCAACAAAAGCGAGCCGCGTCGCCCGCTGCGTAAAATGGTCTTTAACGTGCCGACCCGTCGCGAGCTGACCAGCGGCGAACGCGCCATTCAGCACGGGCTGGCGATCGCCGCCGGCATCAAAGCGGCGAAAGATCTCGGCAACATGCCGCCGAACATCTGTAACGCCGCCTATCTGGCCTCCCAGGCGCGCCAGCTGGCCGATACCTATAGCAAAAACGTTATCACCCGGGTGATCGGCGAACAGCAGATGCGCGAGCTGGGAATGAACGCCTACCTCGCCGTCGGCAACGGTTCGCAGAACGAGTCGCTGATGTCGGTCATCGAGTATAAAGGCAACCCGTCGGAAGACGCGCGCCCTATCGTGCTGGTCGGTAAAGGCCTGACCTTCGATTCCGGCGGTATCTCCATCAAGCCGGCCGAAGGCATGGACGAGATGAAGTACGACATGTGCGGCGCCGCGGCGGTGTACGGCGTGATGCGGATGGTTGCTGAGCTGCAGCTGCCGCTGAACGTGATCGGCGTGCTGGCGGGCTGTGAAAACATGCCTGGCGGTCGCGCTTATCGCCCGGGCGATGTTCTGACCACCATGTCCGGCCAGACGGTGGAAGTGCTCAACACCGACGCCGAAGGCCGTCTGGTGCTGTGCGACGTGCTGACCTACGTTGAGCGCTTCGAGCCGGAAGCGGTTATCGATGTCGCGACGCTGACCGGCGCCTGCGTGATTGCCCTCGGCCATCACATCACCGGCCTGATGTCGAACCATAACCCGCTGGCCCATGAGCTGATCGGCGCCTCTGAACTGGCGGGCGACCGCGCATGGCGTCTGCCGCTGGCCGACGAGTTCCAGGATCAGCTGGAATCCAACTTTGCCGATATGGCGAATATCGGCGGCCGTCCTGGCGGCGCGATCACCGCCGGCTGCTTCCTGTCGCGCTTCACCCGCAAGTACAATTGGGCGCACCTCGACATCGCCGGCACCGCCTGGCGATCCGGTAAGGCCAAAGGCGCCACCGGTCGTCCGGTCGCGCTGCTGTCGCAGTTCCTGCTCAATCGCGCGGGTTTTAACGGCGAAGAGTGATTGCCGTCTGATGCCCGGTGGCGCTACGCTTACCGGGCCTACGGAAAGATGCCGTTTGTAAGCCGGGTAAGCGTAGCGCCGCCCGGCTTTACATTTAAATCCACAACAAGAAGCCCCATATATGAAAAACGCAACGTTCTATCTTCTGGACAACGAAGACACCGTCGAAGGCCTGAGCGCCGTCGAGCAGCTGGTGTGTGACATTGCCGCAGAACGTTGGCGCAACGGCAAGCGCGTCCTGATCGCCTGTGAAGATGAGCAGCAGGCGATTCGTCTCGATGAGGCACTGTGGTCGCGACCACCGGAGAGCTTTGTGCCGCACAATCTGGCGGGCGAAGGCCCGCGAGGCGGCGCGCCGGTAGAGATTGCCTGGCCGCAAAAGCGCAACAGCAGCCCGCGGGACATTCTGATCAGCCTGCGGCTTAACTTTGCAGATTTTGCCACCGCTTTCACAGAAGTGATAGACTTTGTCCCTTACGAAGAAAATCTGAAACAACTGGCGCGCGAACGCTATAAGGCGTACCGCATGGCTGGTTTCAACCTGAACACGGCAACCTGGAAATAATGGAAAAGACATACAACCCACAAGATATCGAACAGCCGCTTTACGAGCACTGGGAAAAGCAGGGCTATTTCAAACCGAATGGTGATGAAAGCCAGGAGAGCTTCTGCATCATGATCCCGCCGCCGAACGTCACCGGCAGTTTGCATATGGGTCATGCCTTCCAGCAAACCATCATGGATACCATGATTCGCTACCAGCGCATGCAGGGCAAAAACACCCTGTGGCAGGCGGGGACCGACCACGCGGGTATCGCTACCCAGATGGTGGTTGAGCGTAAGATTGCCGCTGAAGAAGGGAAAACCCGTCACGACTACGGCCGCGATGCCTTTATCGACAAAATCTGGCAGTGGAAAGCGGAATCCGGCGGCACCATTACCCGTCAGATGCGCCGTCTCGGCAACTCCGTTGACTGGGAGCGCGAGCGCTTCACCATGGACGAAGGCCTTTCCAATGCCGTGAAAGAAGTCTTCGTTCGCCTGTACAAGGAAGACCTGATCTACCGCGGCAAACGCCTGGTTAACTGGGACCCGAAACTGCGCACCGCCATTTCCGACCTCGAAGTGGAAAACCGCGAATCGAAAGGCTCCATGTGGCATATCCGCTACCCGCTGGCCGATGGCGCGAAAACCGCTGACGGTAAAGACTACCTGGTGGTCGCCACCACCCGTCCGGAAACCCTGCTGGGCGATACCGGCGTGGCCGTTAACCCGGAAGATCCGCGTTACAAAGATCTGATTGGCAAATTCGTGGTGCTGCCGCTGGTTAACCGCCGCATCCCGATCGTGGGCGACGAACACGCCGACATGGAGAAAGGCACCGGCTGCGTGAAGATCACCCCGGCGCACGACTTTAACGACTACGAAGTGGGTCGTCGTCACCAGCTGCCGATGATCAACATCCTGACCTTTGACGGCGACATCCGCGAAAGCGCGGAAGTGTACGACACCAAAGGCAATGAATCCGACGTCTACTCCAGCGAGATCCCGGCGGAGTTCCAGAAACTGGAACGCTTCGCGGCGCGTAAAGCCGTCGTTGCGGCGGTTGACGCCCTCGGCCTGCTGGAAGAGATCAAACCGCACGACCTGACCGTGCCTTACGGCGACCGCGGCGGCGTGGTTATCGAACCGATGCTGACCGACCAGTGGTACGTGCGCGCGGACGTGCTGGCCAAGCCGGCGGTGGAAGCCGTTGAAAACGGCGACATTCAGTTCGTGCCGAAGCAGTACGAAAACATGTACTTCTCCTGGATGCGCGATATTCAGGACTGGTGTATCTCCCGTCAGCTGTGGTGGGGTCACCGCATCCCGGCATGGTATGACAACGACGGCAACGTTTACGTAGGCCGCACCGAAGACGAAGTACGCCAGGAAAATAACCTCGGCGCCGACGTGGCGCTGCGCCAGGACGAAGACGTGCTGGATACCTGGTTCTCCTCCGCGCTGTGGACCTTCTCCACTCTCGGCTGGCCGGAAAACACCGACGCCCTGCGTCAGTTCCACCCAACCAGCGTGATGGTGTCCGGCTTCGACATCATCTTCTTCTGGATCGCCCGCATGATCATGATGACCATGCACTTCATCAAAGATGAAAACGGTAAACCGCAGGTGCCGTTTAAGACCGTCTACATGACCGGTCTGATCCGCGATGACGAAGGCCAGAAGATGTCAAAATCCAAGGGTAACGTTATCGACCCGCTGGATATGGTTGACGGCATCACCCTGCCGGAGCTGCTGGAGAAACGTACCGGCAACATGATGCAGCCGCAGCTGGCGGAGAAAATTCGTAAGCGCACCGAGAAACAGTTCCCGAACGGCATCGAGCCGCACGGCACCGACGCCCTGCGCTTTACCCTGGCGGCGCTGGCCTCTACCGGCCGCGACATCAACTGGGATATGAAGCGTCTGGAAGGTTACCGTAACTTCTGTAACAAGCTGTGGAACGCCAGCCGCTTTGTGCTGATGAACACGGAAGATCAGGATTGCGGCTTCAACGGCGGCGAGAGGGTGCTCTCCCTGGCCGACCGCTGGATCCTTGCGGAATTCAACCACACCGTCAAAGCGTATCGCGAAGCGCTGGATAACTTCCGCTTCGATATCGCCGCCGGCATCCTGTATGAGTTCACCTGGAACCAGTTCTGCGACTGGTACCTGGAACTGACCAAGCCGGTGATGAACGGCGGCAGCGAAGCGGAACTGCGCGGCACTCGCCATACGCTGGTGACCGTGCTGGAAGGTCTGCTGCGCCTGGCGCATCCGATCATTCCGTTCATCACCGAGACCATCTGGCAGCGCGTGAAGGTCATCTGCGGGATCACCGCCGACACCATCATGCTGCAGCCGTTCCCGCAGTATGATGCCTCTCAGGTGGATGACGCGGCGCTGGCCGACACCGAATGGCTGAAGCAGGCGATCGTCGCCGTACGTAACATCCGTGCGGAAATGAACATCGCCCCGGGCAAACCGCTGGAACTGCTGCTGCGCGGCTGCAGCAAAGAGGCCGAGCGTCGCGTGAACGACAACCGCAGCTTCCTGCTGAATCTGGCGCGTCTGGAAAGCATTACCGTGCTGCCTGCCGATGATAAAGGTCCGGTCTCCGTGACCAAGATCGTCGACGGCGCCGAGCTGCTGATCCCGATGGCGGGCCTCATCAACAAAGAAGATGAGCTGGCGCGTCTGGCGAAAGAAGTGGCCAAAATCGAAGGCGAAATTGGCCGCATCGAAAGCAAGCTGGCTAACGAAGGCTTTGTCGCCCGCGCGCCGGAAGCGGTGATCGCCAAAGAGCGCGAGAAGCTGGAAGGCTACGCGGAAGCGAAAGCGAAGCTGATTGAGCAGCAGGCGGTGATCGCCGCGCTGTAATTGCTCGCGATAGAAAAAAGGCCGGAGCTTGCTCCGGCCTTTTTACATTACAGGAACGGCAGCATCGGAAAAAAACCGCCGCATAGTTTGTCAGATACCGTCGGCTGCGGTGGTGCCGCCGGCTGCAGATCGAGCGAATCGAACTCACCGACCATCGTCGTGTTTTCAGCAATATAGCGTAGCAAATCAATCTTGAACCAGGGATAGGCCAGCCCCAGCGTCAGCGGCGTGAGAAACGTCAACGCCAGTAAACGCGGAGCAAGACCGAAAAACGTCAGGGTGGAACGAAAATGAACGCTATCCCCCAGCACCAGGTTATTCATCGCGTGATTACGTAAAGCCACACGAAGGTATGCCATGGATAACACGATACCGATAGTGAGGAATATATATCCCCCTAATATCGCCCCAAGATGCCGCAATGCCATAAACAGTGCCGAACCCTCACTGCACAGACCAAACATACAGCCCGTCAGCAGTTGAGCGAATGCGGAAAATAAAAAGCCAATAAAAATGATGATAAACGGCAACAAAATCGCCGTTGCCCATAAAAAAATCACCACACAACGCTTAGTACTCACATAAATATTAAATTTATTTTTGCCTAAGGTTGCGCCTTTGCCGATGAGATCAAGCCAGTGGCTGTAAACCACACCGCTGGTTATTGCCATAATAACTAGCGCCAGCAAAAGCAGAACAACGATCCCCAGCAGCATGCTATTTAGGCCATTGTAAAAGAGCCGACTTCCCAGCATGGCGAACACCACCGCTGTTAGCACGTATATCAGCAAAGGTAAGCCGAGCATAATCCACCATCCGCGCAGCAGATGACACTGAACCCCAAAGCGAATATTCGCGAAAGAGGTCATCGTCGCATGGTAGCTGAACCCCTTAATTATCATTACCGGCAGCAGGATAAGAAATGCCAGCGTCTCCAGCCCTTCGCTACCGGGAGAGAAAATGGCAAGCGCTAAGCTGAGTAAAACCAGCACGACAAATATCAATAGCCAGCTGAGTAAAATCGTGATACCGCGCCCGTGATAGGCAAAGCGGGCGCCATTAACCTCCATATTCTCACAAAGATAACGGCGACTCCGTACCCATGCCCATGGAATAAATAACCCACAAGTTATTACAGAAAAAATAATATTAACCAGACAAATAATAAAATAGCGCCCGGCCTGACCATGAAAAACAAAAGAATGGCCAGAACGCTGCAATTGCCCTGAAATCATACTCATAAAAAAGTCGTCCTTGTACTTTAAACCATATATAAAAATAATAAATAATGCGCATCGGCATTAAGCGAGCAGAATATATTATTTTGAATTTTCCCGGCAATACATTTCACGCGCACCTTGCGCCTGTAAACGAATAATGGTATTAAAGAAATATATGGTTATTTAAGCTAAAATTGAGTGATTCTATGAATCTTGCCGCGCCACAGACCTTTACTTTACGCCGTATCGCGGTACAGGATAACGCTGCGATAGCGGCCGTCATCCGCCAGGTATCCGCAGAATATGGCCTGACCGCCGATAAAGGCTATACGGTCGCCGACCCGAATCTCGATGAACTGTATGAGCTGTACAGCCAGCCGGGCTCCGCATACTGGGTGGTGGAGAAAGAGGGTGAAGTGGTTGGCGGCGGCGGCGTCGCGCCGCTCGCCTGCAGCGAGCCGGATATCTGCGAGCTGCAGAAAATGTATTTCATGACCAGCGCCCGCGGCCAGGGGCTGGCGAAGAAGCTGGCGCTGCTGGCGCTGGACTACGCCCGCGAGCAAGGGTTTAAACGCTGCTATCTGGAAACCACCGCCTTCCTGACGGAGGCGATCGGCTTATATGAGCATCTTGGCTTCGAACATATTGACGGTCCGCTGGGCTGTACCGGCCACGTGGACTGCGAAGTGCGGATGTTGAAAACGCTGTAACGAATCACTACCCTGGGCCTCCCCGGTAGCCCGGCTAAGCGTAGCGCGAGCCGGGGTATGTCCCGGATGGCACCGCTTGCACCTTACCCGTGCTCGCGGTGCCGTTTTTTTGTCGGGTGGCGGCTAACGCCTTACCCGACCTACGGCCCGTACCATGGCGAGCTGAAGCTCTCAACGCTATCTCTCCCCCCATGGCTACTGAGACTGCCGGCGTGAGTGGCGACCGGGGCGACGGGAGCCGAACAGCGTGGGCTACGCCGCCGCCGGCACGCCGCTGTGAAAGCGGAACTCGGCCTCCGGACGAAGGATCAGCGCCGCTTCCGCCTCGCCGAGCTGGCGGACCCGTTCGCTGATATCTTCTCCGGCAATCTTCTGCGCCAGATCCAGGTAGTCCTGATAGTGACGCGCTTCCGAGCGCAGCAGCGACAGATAGAACTTCTGCAGATCGTCGTCCAGCCACGGCGCCAGCGCCGCAAAGCGCTCGCAGGAGCGGGCCTCGATATAGGCGCCGCAGATAAGCTTATCGATCAGCATCACCGGCTCATGTGAGCGCACCTCCCGTCGCATGCCGCGGGCATAGTTGCTGGCGGTGATTTTGACGTAGGGGATATCGCGCGCCAGCATCATCTCCCGCACCTGCCAGAAGTGATGCAGCTCCTCTTTAATCAGCAAAATCATGCTGTCCAGCAGTTGACGGCCCCACGGGTCGTCGGTCTGCGGCATGGCGCTTTTGTTGATCCGCTTATGCAGGGCGACAAAATCCGGCTCTGGCCCCCGGCGGTAGGTGAAGTCTTCATACGGCTTCAGGCAGGCCAGCAGCTCGTCGGCGTCGGCTTTATCCGCGACGTAGCGACGCACCAGCAGCATGGCGTTCTGCGCCGCTTTCAGTTCGCACACCATATGGTCGGTCAGCAGCAGCGGCAGGTTTTCCGGCTTGCGGGCTTCGTCAATCCACGCCTGCGGCGTCGGGCAGTGCAGGAAGTTGATAATCGGGGAGAGTATCTGCGGGTAATCCATGGAAGTTCCTTGCTATACGGCGGCTGGCGCCGCCGTATCCATCTACATCATCTGCGACTTAGTGACGAACACCATCGTCGTCTTCATCGACAAAATCTTCGTCATCCTCGCCGTCTTCTTCACCGTTCGGGTCCTCATAGTAGGTGCCCCAACCGTCATACTCGACGTCAAATTTTTCTGCCAGCGTCATCAGCTGTTCCACCTGGGCATCGATCAGTTCTGCGTTCAGGGCGCATTCGCTCAGAATATCGCAGCAGATGACCACTTCACCCTCTTCCACTTCCAGCTCTTCGGGCTCGGTCACTTCGTAGCCCAGCTTAAACGCTTCCACCGCGACTTTCTCCAGGGTTTCGAAATCGTCTGCAGAGAGGTGATGCTCAATCGTGTACAGTGCGTCCGGATCGCTGCCATCTTCCAGCAGCTCTTCGATAATCAGACGCGTCTCTTCACGCTGTTCTTCCAGGTGTTCCGGGTTTGCCATGGCTCGTTCCTCATAATGTGCGGCAGTTATCCCTATTGTCACATACCGCCGTCATTGCCTCCACTTCTCAGTGAAAGATTTCGATCACAGACTTGCAAATGAATATTCATACATATAAATTGAATTTTAATTCAATTAGTGGCCTATGCCAGGTGAGGGAACCATGTCTGCGTTTTACCAGAAGCATTTTTTAAAGTTACTCGATTTTACGCCTGCAGAAATCACCGCCCTGCTCGAGCTGGCGGCAAAGCTGAAAGCCGATAAGAAAAACGGTATCGAAGTCCAGAAACTGGCAGGGAAAAACATCGCGCTCATCTTCGAAAAAGACTCAACCCGTACACGATGCTCTTTCGAAGTTGCCGCATACGATCAGGGCGCCCGCGTGACCTACCTGGGGCCCAGCGGCAGCCAGATTGGCCATAAAGAGTCGATCAAGGACACCGCCCGCGTGCTCGGACGGATGTACGACGGCATTCAGTACCGCGGCCACGGCCAGGAAGTGGTGGAGACCCTGGCGCAATACGCCGGCGTGCCGGTGTGGAACGGCCTCACCAACGAGTTCCACCCTACCCAGCTGCTGGCGGACCTGCTGACCATGAAAGAGCACCTGCCGGGCAAAGCCTTTAACCAGATGACGCTGGTCTACGCCGGCGACGCGCGCAACAACATGGGTAATTCGATGCTGGAAGCCGCGGCGCTGACCGGTCTGGATCTGCGCCTGGTGGCGCCCTCGGCCTGCTGGCCGGAGGCCGCGCTGGTGGAAACCTGTACCGCGCAGGCCAAACAGCAGGGCGGCAACATCACCCTGACGGAAGATATCGCCGCGGGGGTGCAAGGCGCCGATTTTATCTATACCGACGTCTGGGTCTCAATGGGCGAGGCGAAGGAAAAATGGGCCGAACGTATCGCCCTGCTGCGCGACTATCAGGTTAACAGTGCGATGCTGGCGCTGACCGGCAACCCGCAGGTCAAATTCCTCCACTGCCTGCCGGCGTTCCATGATGACCAGACCACGCTGGGCAAACAGATGGCTGCCGATTACGGCCTGCACGGCGGCATGGAGGTGACTGACGAGGTGTTTGAGTCGGCGGTAAGCGTGGTCTTCGACCAGGCGGAAAACCGGATGCACACCATCAAAGCGGTGATGGTGGCGACGCTGAGCAAATAGTCCTTCGCTCGCCGTCAAATCCCGGATCGCTTGGCGCGTATCCGGGATACCGCTCGTCAGGACGCTTTGTCACGCCATCAGCATCTTCACCACCGCTTTGCGCACCTTCGCCGGGGCGCCCACGGCGCACAGCGGTTTATGCACTTCGCCGGGATAAAACACCACAAAGTCCCCTTCGTTAAGGATCACCGTTTGCTCCTGCGCCCCCTCCGCCAGGAAAGCGATGTCTTTCTCCGCCAGCCAGTCGGTCTGCGGCTCTCCTGCCGGCAGGGTGCTGAAGGTCATCCCCTCGCTGCCGCGGAGCACAATCTGGATATCGAGATAGCGGGCATGAAATTCCGCGCGACGCGCGGCCTGCGGCTCGGTGGTGTCTTCGGAAATCAGATAAAACAGGTTGTTGCCGTCGATATCATGTTTACCCAGCGGCGTCGCCTCGCTGACATGGGCGATAACGTGTTCGATAGCCTCGCGCAGCGCGGCAGGCAGCCATGGCTGCAGATGGTGGATATTGCCAATAATCATCGCTTACCTCAAATATAAAACAACATTTCATTTTTGCGTTTTATACCCCCATCGTCGCTGCCATACCAGTGCAGTTTCACGGTTCTTTGCGCTGGCGCACTTTTCTGCAGGCAAACGATTACCTGTTTGTGAATGAATCGCTTGATCGTCATAACGGTCTGCGTATAATGCCAGTCGTTTTGCCGGGAGGAAGCATGGCCAATTGCGTACGACATTCTGTCTTAGCGCGTCTCAATGCAGACGCTGGCCTGCCGTTTTTCTTTCCGTTGCTCATTGGATTCCCGAAGCCCCTTATTTAAGGGGCTTTTTTTTTGCCCAGGCGTCAGGAGATAAGCATGGCTAACCCGCTATATCAAAAACATATCATTTCCATAAACGATCTCAGCCGCGAAGACCTCGAACTGGTGCTGGCGACGGCGGCAAAGCTGAAAGCTAATCCACAACCCGAGCTGCTGAAGCATAAGGTTATCGCCAGCTGTTTCTTTGAAGCCTCGACCCGCACCCGCCTCTCTTTTGAAACCTCGATGCACCGCCTGGGGGCCAGCGTGGTCGGCTTCTCCGACAGCGCCAACACCTCGCTGGGCAAAAAAGGGGAAACGCTGGCGGATACCATCTCCGTCATCAGCACCTACGTTGACGCCATCGTGATGCGTCATCCGCAGGAGGGCGCCGCCCGTCTGGCGACCGAATTCTCCGGCGGCGTGCCGGTACTGAACGCCGGCGACGGCGCCAACCAGCACCCGACCCAGACCCTGCTCGACCTGTTCACCATTCAGGAGACCCAGGGCCGCCTCGAAAACCTCAACGTGGCGATGGTCGGCGATCTGAAGTATGGCCGTACCGTCCACTCCCTGACCCAGGCGCTGGCCAAATTCAGCGGCAACCGCTTCTACTTTATCGCCCCGGACGCGCTGGCCATGCCGCAGTACATCCTCGATATGCTGGATGAAAAAGGTATCGCCTGGAGCCTGCATAGCGCCATCGACGACGTGATGGCGGAAGTGGATATTCTGTACATGACCCGCGTGCAGAAAGAGCGTCTGGATCCGTCGGAATACGCCAACGTCAAAGCGCAGTTCGTCCTGCGCGCCGCCGACCTCGAAGGGGCGCGCGCCAATATGAAGGTGCTGCACCCGCTGCCGCGCATTGACGAAATCACCACCGATGTCGATAAAACGCCGCACGCCTGGTACTTCCAGCAGGCCGGTAACGGCATCTTCGCCCGCCAGGCGTTACTGGCACTGGTACTGAATAGCGAGCTGGCACTGTAAGGGGAAATGAGAGATGACACACGACAATAAACTGCAGGTAGAAGCGATCAAACGCGGCACCGTGATCGACCACATTCCGGCGCAGGTCGGCTTTAAGCTGCTCACCCTGTTCAAACTGACCGAAACCGACCAGCGCATCACCATCGGTCTGAACCTGCCCTCCGGCGAGATGGGCCGCAAAGATTTGATTAAAATTGAGAACACCTTCCTGACCGACGAGCAGGTTAACCAGCTGTCGCTGTACGCCCCGCAGGCGACGGTAAACCGCATTGATGATTACGAAGTGGTGGGCAAATCCCGCCCGAGCCTGCCGGATCGCATCGACAGCGTGCTGGTCTGCCCGAACAGCAACTGTATCAGCCACGCCGAACCGGTTTCTTCCAGTTTTGCAGTGAAAAAACGTGCTGATGACATCGCACTCAAATGTAAATACTGCGAAAAAGAGTTTTCTCATTATGTGGTGCTGGCCAACTAAATGCGGTTGGTATTGGTGGTAGGCCTCCCTATAATGGCTACCACCCTACGCTTCGTCCTTCAGGCGGCGTCTGCGCCCGGCGGCACAGCGCTTACCGCCTGGCGGCCACCTGAATGATTTTGCGTAACATTACTCAGTTCATCTGGAGATAACATGAGCAAAACTATTGCGACGGAAAATGCACCAGCAGCGATTGGCCCCTACGTTCAGGGCGTTGACCTGGGCAGCATGATCATCACCTCTGGCCAGATCCCGGTCGACCCGAAAACCGGCAGCGTTCCGGAAGACGTATCCGCGCAGGCGCGCCAGTCGCTGAACAACGTGAAAGCCATCGTTGAAGCCGCAGGCCTCACCGTCGGCGATATCGTCAAGACCACCGTTTTCGTCAAAGATCTCAACGATTTCGCTACCGTTAACGCCACATACGAAGCGTTCTTCACTGAGCACAACGCCACCTTCCCGGCGCGCTCCTGCGTTGAAGTGGCGCGTCTGCCGAAAGACGTGAAGATCGAGATCGAAGCCATCGCCGTGCGTCGCTGATCGCGAACTCCGGCATGAAAAAAGGCAGCCCGCAGGCTGCCTTTTTTACGGGGGTCATCCGCAAACCTTCCCCTCACTGCCAGCCGTAGCGGCGGCTGTAGAAGCCTTTGACCGTTTGGGTCAGCACCATATAGCCCGCCAGGATCGCCACCAGCCATGGGAAGTAGCTCAGCGGCAGGGCCTGCAGCTGCAGATAGCCCGCCAGCGGCGAGAACGGCAGCGCGATCCCCACCGCCATCACCACCAGGGTCATGGCGAACAGCGGCCAGGCGGCGCGGCTCTGGACGAACGGAATGCGCCGGGTGCGGATCATGTGCACGATCAGCGTTTGCGACAGCAGCCCTTCAATAAACCAGCCGGACTGGAACAGGGTCTGCATCTCCACGGTATTGGCGTGGAACACCCACCACATCAGGCCGAAGGTGAGGATATCGAAAATCGAGCTGATCGGGCCGAAGAAGACCATAAAGCGTCCGAGGTCGGCCGGGTTCCAGCGCTGCGGCTTGCGGATCTGTTCATCGTCGACATTATCGAACGGGATCGCCACCTGGGAGACATCGTAAAGCAGGTTCTGAATCAACAGGTGCAGCGGCAGCATCGGCAGAAACGGCAGGAAGGCGCTGGCCACCAGCACGCTGAAGACATTGCCGAAGTTGGAGCTGGCGGTCATTTTGATGTACTTAAGCATGTTGGCGAAAGTGCGGCGGCCTTCGATCACCCCCTCCTCCAGCACCATCAGGCTTTTCTCCAGCAGAATGATATCCGCCGCCTCGCGGGCGATATCCACCGCGCCGTCGACCGAGATGCCGATGTCCGCCGCGCGCAGCGCCGGGGCGTCGTTGATGCCGTCGCCCATAAAGCCCACCACGTGGCCTTCGCGTTTCAGCAGCGTCACGATGCGCTCCTTATGCAGCGGCGCCAGGCGGGCGAAGAGCGTGGTGCGTTTCGCTAGCGCCGCCAGCTCGTCGTCGCTCATGGCTTCAATCTGGCTGCCAATCACCACTTCGCCGGCATCCAGCCCCACTTCATGGCACACCTTCGCCGCCACCAGCTCGCTGTCGCCGGTGAGGATCTTCACCGTGATGCCGCTGGCTTTTAACGCTTTCAGCGCCGGGGCGGTGGTCTCTTTCGGCGGATCGAGGAAGGCGATGTAGCCTTCAAGGATCAGGTCCGACTCATCGGCGCGCTGGTAGTCGCCTTCGCGGGCCGGCAGGTACCTGGTCGCCACCGCCACCACCCGCAGCCCCTGTCGGTTGAGGGTGTCAGTGACCCGGCGGATGCGGCGCAGCATGGTGTCGTCCAGCGGCACGATATCGCCGTTGTAGCGCACCTGGGTTGAGACGTTGAGGATCTCCTGCAGCGCCCCTTTGCAGATCAGCTGATGCGCGGCGTCCTCCTCTTTCACCACCACCGACATGCGGCGGCGTTCGAAATCGAAGGGGATCTCATCCACTTTCTGCCAGCGCGCCGCCAGCCCGCGGGCGGCCTCCAGCTCAACGCCCTCCAGCACCGCGGTGTCGAGCAGATTTTTCAACCCGGTCTGGTAGTGGCTGTTCAGCCAGGCGGCATGCAGTACGCGCTCGCTGACCTTGCCGGAGACGTCGGTATGGTTCTCCAGCACAATCTTATCCTGAGTCAGGGTGCCGGTTTTATCGGTGCAGAGGATGTCCATCGCGCCAAAGTTCTGAATGGCGTCGAGGTGCTTCACGATGACCTTTTGCTTCGACAGCTTTACCGCCCCGCGCGCCAGCGTCGAGGTGACGATCATCGGCAGCATCTCCGGCGTCAGGCCGACCGCCACCGACAGCGCGAACAGCGCCGCCTCCCACCAGTCGCCTTTGGTGTAGCCATTGATCAGCAGCACCACAGGGGCCATCACCAGCATAAAGCGGATCAGCAGCATACTCACCCGGCTGATGCCTTTCTGGAAGGCGTTCGGTTCGCTCTCCTGCTCGCTGACGCGGCCGGCCAGTTGACCAAACCAGGTGTGGCCGCCGGTGGCGAAGACGATGGCCTGCGCCGAGCCGCTCACCACGTTGGTGCCCATAAAGCACAGGGTGTCGCACTCCAGCGGGTTCTGCTGCAGCGGATCGCGGCTGCGGGCCACTTTCTCCACCGGCAGCGATTCGCCGGTCAGCGAGGCCTGGGCGACGAACAGATCCCGCGCCTGCAGGATACGCAGGTCCGCCGGGATCATGTCCCCCGCCGACAGCCGGATGATATCGCCCGGCACCAGCTGGTCGATAGGCAGCTCCAGCCAGCGGCTCTCCCCCTGCTCGTTGACCACCCGCAGCACGGTGGCGGTATTGCTCACCATCGCCTTCAGCGCATCCGCCGCTTTGGTCGAGCGCGCCTCCTGGATGAAGTTGAGCAGCGTCGAGATCCCCACCATCAGGGCGATCACCCCGGCGGCGAACAGATCTTCGGTGGAATAGGAGACGATGCCCAGCACCGTCAGCAGCAGATTGAACGGGTTGCGGTAGCAGGTCCACAGATGCCCCCACCACGGCGAGGGCTTCTGCGCCGGGATCTGGTTGTCGCCGTGTTTAAGGATTTTCGCCGCCACTTCGCCTTCATTGAGCCCTTCAGGGTGGCTGTCAAAGGCGCGCCAGATCTCCTGGTCGTCCATCGCCGCCACGTCCAGGCACTGTTTGCCCAGCGACTCAGGAATGGGGCCGCTCGCCAGATGGCGGGCGTCCGGCAGCGGATCGCGCTGGACTAAACGGCGTGGTAGATGGCGGCTAAGCTGTGCGAACAGCTGCCGGGTATAATTTTTCAGCATAAACAGTCCCTCCGCGCTCGCGCAAGCGAACGCAGCGTTGCCGACGGGCGTAGCAAAACCTACCTGTCAGGCATGTTATTTTTATGGCAGGGACATCAAGGACGTCACTGCTTTACGCTTTCCGGTAAAGCAGTGTTAAACAGGCTTACCGGAAAGAAAGGTTGCTCCATCGAGGATGAGGAGTGGGATCGGGGTCCATAACTATCTCCGGTAAGTGAATTTAAACGGCGCGGATTATAGCGCCCTCGTTGAGGATTGTGTGGCAATAATGGCGATGATAAACCCGCGCAACTAAACCGAACGTAAACCAGACTTTGCTCATTGCGGTTTGGTTGAGTAGCATTAGGCTCACTTCTACCCACCCTGACGAGAATTCCGCATGCAGAACCGGCTGACCATCAAAGATATCGCGCGCTTAAGCGGCGTAGGGAAATCAACGGTATCCCGCGTCCTCAACAACGAGAGCGGGGTCAGCGAACGGACCCGCGAGCGCGTCGAAGCGGTGATGCAGCAGCACGGTTTCTCGCCCTCCCGCTCCGCCCGCGCCATGCGCGGCCAGAGCGATAAAGTGGTGGCGATTATCGTCACCCGTCTCGATTCGCTGTCGGAAAACCTCGCCGTGCAGACCATGCTGCCCGCCTTTTATGAGCAGGGTTACGACCCGATTATGATGGAGAGTCAGTTCTCCCCTGGGCTGGTGGAGGAGCATCTCGGCATGCTCGCCCGGCGTAATATTGACGGCGTGGTGCTGTTCGGTTTTACCGGCATCGACGAGGCGATGCTCGCTCCCTGGCGCGACACCCTGGTGCTGATGGCCCGCGACGCCCCCGGCTTCGCCTCGGTGTGCTATGACGACGAGGGGGCCATCACGCTGCTGATGCAGCGGCTCTACGAGCGCGGGCATCGCCACATCAGCTTCCTTGGCGTACCGCACAGCGACGTCACCACCGGCGAACGCCGCCATCTCGCCTACCTCGCCTTCTGTAAAAAGCATCGCCTGACGCCCACCGCCGCCCTGCCGGGGCTGGGCATGAAGCAGGGGTATGACACCGTCGCCAGCGTGCTGACGGCCGAGACCAGCGCCCTGGTGTGCGCCACCGATACCCTCGCCCTCGGCGCCAGCAAATATCTCCAGCAGCAGGGCCGCGATGCGCTGCAGCTCGCCAGCGTCGGCAGCACGCCGCTGATGAAGTTTCTCCACCCGGAAATATTGACCGTCGATCCTGGCTATGCCGAGTCCGGACGCCGGGCCGCCCGGCAGTTGATCGAGCAGATCGCCGGCAGCGTCGATCCCCGCCAGATCGTCATTCCCGCCGCCCTCAATTAATCTCGTTCGGGCGATTTATGTGATCGTCGCCGGGTTTCGGGAACGTTCCCATTTTGCAAATCAAGCGGAACGGTTAGGATGCCCTCAAGGTAAAAACGGCATCTCTCCCCTCTGTTTTTGAGGCTTCATCATGAGCAAAGTAAACCAGCAGGACATCGATAAACTGATCGAACTGGTGGGCGGGCGCGGCAATATCGCCACCGTCAGCCACTGTATTACCCGTTTGCGCTTTGTGCTGAACGACCCGGCCATCGCCAGACCAAAAGAGATTGAGCAGCTGCGCATGGTGAAGGGATGCTTCACTAACGCCGGTCAGTTCCAGGTGGTCATCGGCACCGAGGTGGGTGATTACTACAAGGCCCTGCTGGCGACCACCGGTCAGACTTCCGCCGATAAAGAGCAGGTCAAACAGGCCGCGCGGCAAAATATGAAGTGGCATGAGCAGCTGATCTCGCACTTCGCCGAGATCTTCTTCCCACTGCTGCCGGCGCTGATCAGCGGCGGTCTGATCCTCGGTTTCCGCAACGTCATCGGCGACTTACCCATGAGCAATGGCCAGACGCTGGCCCAGATGCACCCGTCGCTGAAAACCATCTATGACTTCCTGTGGCTGATTGGCGAGGCGATCTTCTTCTATCTGCCGGTGGGGATCTGCTGGTCGGCGGTGAAGAAGATGGGCGGTACGCCGATCCTTGGGATCGTCCTGGGCGTGACCCTGGTGTCCCCGCAGCTGATGAACGCCTATCTCCTCGGCCAGCAGGTGCCGGAGGTGTGGAACTTCGGCCTGTTTACCATTGCTAAAGTCGGCTACCAGGCGCAGGTCATCCCGGCCCTGCTGGCGGGCCTGACCTTAGGCTTTATCGAGACGCGCCTCAAGCGCATTGTGCCTGACTACCTCTATCTGGTCATTGTGCCGGTCTGCTCGCTGATCCTCGCGGTATTCCTCGCGCACGCCATTATCGGTCCGTTCGGCCGCCTGATCGGCGACGGCGTGGCCTTCGCAGTGCGCCATCTGTTAACCGGCAGCTTCGCGCCGATCGGCGCCGCGCTGTTTGGCTTCCTCTACGCGCCGCTGGTGATTACCGGCGTCCATCAGACCACCCTCGCCATCGATATGCAGATGATCCAGAGCATGGGCGGGACCCCGGTGTGGCCGCTGATTGCGCTGTCCAACATTGCCCAGGCGTCGGCGGTGGTCGGCATCATCATCGCCAGCCGCAAGCAGAATGAACGTGAAATCTCGGTACCGGCGGCGATCTCCGCCTATCTTGGGGTCACCGAGCCGGCAATGTACGGTATCAACCTGAAGTACCGCTTCCCAATGCTGTGCGCGATGATCGGCTCCGGCCTCGCCGGCCTGCTGTGCGGCCTGAACGGCGTGCTGGCGAACGGCATCGGCGTCGGCGGCCTGCCGGGGATCCTCTCCATCCAGCCGAGCTACTGGCAGGTGTACGCCATGGCGATGGCCATCGCGGTGGTGGTGCCGATTATCCTCACCACCGTGGTGTATCAGCGCAAGTACCGTCAGGGCACCTTGCAGATTGTCTAACTTCTTCTTTCGGGGCGCCTTTGGCGCCCCTCGTTGCAGCAGGAAAGTACTATGAATCATCTCCCCCACTGGTGGCAAAACGGCGTTATTTATCAAATCTATCCGAAGAGTTTTCAGGATACCACCGGCAGCGGCACCGGCGACCTGCGCGGCGTCACCTCCCGCCTCGACTATCTGCAAAAGCTTGGGGTCGACGCCATCTGGCTGACGCCGTTCTACGTTTCACCGCAGGTGGATAACGGCTACGACGTGGCAAACTACACCGCCATCGATCCCTCCTACGGCACGATGGCCGATTTTGACGCCCTGGTGGCGGAAGCGAAGGCCCGCGGGATCCGCATCGTGCTGGATATGGTGCTGAACCATACCTCGACCGAACACGAGTGGTTCCGTCAGTCGCTGAATAAGGAGAGCCCCTACCGTCAGTTCTATATCTGGCGCGACGGCGAACCGGACGCCCTGCCGAACAACTGGCGCTCCAAGTTTGGCGGCAACGCCTGGCAGTGGCATGCCGACAGCGGTCAGTATTATCTGCACCTGTTCGCCATTGAGCAGGCGGATCTCAACTGGGAGAACCCGGCGGTGCGCGCCGAGCTGAAAAAGGTCTGCGAATTCTGGGCCGACCGCGGCGTCGACGGCCTGCGCCTCGACGTGGTCAACCTGATCTCGAAGGATCAGGCCTTTCCCTGCGATGCGGACGGGGATGGCCGCCGCTTCTACACCGACGGCCCGCGGGTGCATGAGTTCCTGCAGGAGATGAGCCGCGATGTCTTCACGCCGCGTCATCTGATGACCGTCGGCGAGATGTCTTCCACCTCGCTGGAACACTGCCAGCAGTACGCCGCGCTGGACGGCCGCGAGCTGTCGATGACCTTTAACTTCCACCATTTAAAAGTCGATTATCCCGGTGGGGAGAAGTGGACCCTCGCCCGCCCGGACTATGTGGCGCTGAAGGCGCTGTTCCGCCACTGGCAGCAGGGGATGCACAACCAGGCGTGGAACGCGCTGTTCTGGTGTAATCACGATCAGCCGCGCATCGTCTCGCGCTTTGGCGACGAAGGCGAGTACCGGGTGCCGGCGGCGAAGATGCTGGCGATGGTGCTGCACGGCATGCAGGGCACGCCCTATATTTATCAGGGCGAAGAGATCGGCATGACCAATCCGCACTTCAACAGCATCAGCGATTATCGCGACGTCGAGAGCCACAATATGTTTATCGAACGTGCGGCGCAGGGGCAAAGTCCGGACGAACTGCTGGCGATCCTTGCCAGCAAGTCGCGCGACAACAGCCGCACGCCGATGCCGTGGCATGGTGGCGAGAACGGTGGCTTTAGCGATGGCGAACCGTGGATCGGCCTTGGCGATAACTACCAGGAGATCAACGTCGAGGCGGCGCTGGCGGACCCTGATTCGGTGTTTTATGCCTATCAGCAGCTGATTACGCTGCGTAAAACCCTGCCGCTGCTGACCTGGGGCGATTATCAGGATCTCCTGCCTGACCATCCGTCGCTGTGGTGCTATCGCCGTCAGTGGCAGGGACAAACGCTGGTGGTCGCCGCCAACCTGAGCCGCGACCTGCAGGCCTGGCAGCCTGAGGACGCCCCGGGCGAGTGGAAGATGATCATCAGCAACTATGCCGAGACCACGCCCCGCCCAACCGGGCTGACGCTGCGGCCGTTCGAAGCGGTATGGTGGCTGCAGGCGTAAGGTGTCCCCTGCCCTCCCGAAATGAGAAGGTCATGCCTGGCGCCGGTGGCGAACGCCAGGCATTTTTGCTTATTTGCCAGCCAGATAAATTTACATTTATCGCCAGCGCCCATCATCCGTACTCTCACCTTTTTACCTTGTTCTGGGTCAATAAAATCGCAAACATCTTTGATGCAAATCACTACATATAGAACTTAAAATGCGTCCCGGCCCTACATGTTGTATTAATCGTCTATTATGTCACCATATCTTGTCGATGTCTGGCGGTGATGAGATGTGGATAAAACGGGCCGGATCTGAAGGCAAACAGCACGAGCCGTAGCGTACAGCGCCTTCGGGATAACCTCCGCCTCTGTGGATAACCTGTTCTATATATGGAGTGATCATGACACCGCATGTGATGAAACGTGATGGCTGTAAAGTGCCGTTCAAGTCAGAGCGCATTCAGGAAGCAATTCTGCGTGCAGCTAAAGCAGCGGGAGTCGATGACGCAGACTATTGCGCCACCGTCGCAGAAGTCGTTAGCCAACAAATGCAGGGCCGCGCTCAGGTCGACATCAACGAGATCCAGACCGCGGTGGAAAACCAGCTGATGTCCGGCCCCTATAAGCAGCTGGCGCGCGCCTACATTGAGTATCGCCATGACCGCGATAGCCAGCGTGAGAAGCGCGGCCGCCTCAATCAGGAGATCCGCGGCCTCGTCGAGCAGACCAACTCCGCGCTGCTCAACGAAAACGCCAACAAGGACAGTAAAGTCATCCCGACCCAGCGCGACCTGCTGGCCGGTATCGTCGCCAAGCACTACGCCCGGCAGCACCTGCTGCCTCACGATGTGGTGATGGCCCACGAACGCGGCATGATCCACTATCATGACCTCGATTACTCGCCCTTCTTCCCGATGTTTAACTGCATGCTGATCGACCTGAAAGGCATGCTGACCCAGGGCTTTAAGATGGGCAACGCGGAGATCGAGCCGCCGAAGTCTATCTCTACCGCCACCGCGGTGACCGCGCAGATCATCGCCCAGGTCGCCAGCCATATTTACGGCGGCACCACCATCAACCGAATCGATGAAGTGCTGGCGCCGTTCGTCAGCGAAAGCTTTAACAAGCATCGAAAAATCGCCGAAGAGTGGCAGATCCCGGATGCCGAAGGCTATGCCCGCGCCCGTACCGAAAAAGAGTGCTACGACGCCTTCCAGTCGCTGGAGTATGAGGTTAACACGCTGCATACCGCCAACGGCCAGACGCCGTTCGTCACCTTCGGGTTCGGTCTCGGCACCAGCTGGGAATCGCGGCTGATCCAGCAGTCGATTCTGCGCAACCGCATTGCCGGCCTCGGTAAAAACCGTAAGACCGCGGTGTTCCCGAAACTGGTGTTCGCGATCCGTGACGGCCTGAACCATAAGTTCGGCGACCCGAACTACGACATCAAACAGCTGGCGCTGGAGTGCGCCAGCAAGCGCATGTACCCGGATATCCTCAACTACGACCAGGTGGTGAAGGTTACCGGGTCGTTTAAAACGCCGATGGGCTGCCGCAGCTTCCTCGGGGTGTGGGAAAACGAGAACGGCGAGCAGGTGCACGATGGGCGCAATAACCTCGGCGTCATCAGCCTCAACCTGCCGCGCATCGCCCTGGAAGCGAAAGGCGACGAAGCCGCCTTCTGGGCGCTGCTGGACGAGCGCCTGCAGCTGGCGCGCAAAGCGCTGATGACCCGCATTGCCCGCCTGGAAGGGGTAAAAGCGCGCGTGGCGCCGATCCTCTATATGGAAGGGGCCTGCGGCGTACGGCTGAAAGCCGACGACGACGTCGCCGAGATCTTTAAAAACGGCCGGGCGTCGATTTCGCTGGGCTATATCGGTATCCATGAAACTATCAATGCGCTGTACGGCAACCAGCATATGTACGACAGCGAGGCGCTGCGCGAGAAGGGTGTGGCCATCGTCCAGCGCCTGCGCGACGCCGTCGATTTGTGGAAAGAAGAGACCGGCTACGGCTTTAGCCTGTACAGCACGCCGAGCGAAAACCTGTGCGACCGCTTCTGCCGTCTCGACACCGCCGAGTTTGGCGTGGTGGAGGGCGTGACCGACAAAGGTTACTACACCAACAGCTTCCACCTCGACGTGGAGAAGAAGGTCAACCCGTACGACAAGATCGATTTTGAAGCGCCGTATCCGCCGCTGGCTAACGGGGGCTTCATTTGCTACGGCGAATACCCAAACATCCAGCACAACCTGAAGGCGCTGGAAGACGTATGGGATTACAGCTATCAGCATGTGCCGTACTACGGCACTAACACGCCGATCGATGAGTGCTACGAGTGCGGTTTCACCGGCGAGTTCGAGTGCACCAGCAAGGGCTTTACCTGCCCGAAATGCGGTAACCACGACGCCTCCCGCGTTTCCGTTACCCGTCGGGTGTGCGGCTACCTCGGCAGTCCGGACGCGCGCCCGTTCAACGCCGGCAAGCAGGAAGAAGTGAAGCGCCGCGTGAAGCACCTGGGCAACGGGCAGATCGGTTAATTCCAGCTGGTTTAGCCCCTCCCCCTCTCCCCAACGGGGAGAGGGAACCGGCCCGTAGCCGTTAGGCCACTAAGGCGCCGTTCCCGGATCGCGGCGCAAAGCGCCTTATCCGGGCTACAACCGCGTATGCGGCTTTTCGTAGCCCGGGCGAACGCAGCGACGCCGGGAGCCGTTCCCTTTACAAATGCACAGCACCTCCGTTTTCGCAAAGCCATTAGCGTCAGAGCAAGGCGGCAAACGAGGGAATCCCAAACAGCCAGGTGGGTTTCCTCAAATCAGTTGGCGTTGTAGCAAGGCGGCAAACGAGTAAGTCCCGGGGAGCTTACTGGAGTAAGTGACCCGGGCGAGCGAGCGCAGCCAACGCCGCTACATCGGCAAATGAGAAGAGGAAACAATGAATTACCATCAGTACTACCCGGTAGATATTGTCAACGGCCCCGGCACCCGCTGCACCCTGTTTGTCTCCGGCTGCGTCCATGAGTGCCCCGGCTGCTACAACAAAAGCACCTGGCGGGTGAACTCCGGCATGCCGTTTACCGCCGAGATGGCCGACCGCATCATTGCCGATCTCAACGATACCCGCATCAAACGCCAGGGGATTTCACTCTCCGGCGGCGATCCGCTGCATCCGCAGAACGTCGCGGAGATCCTCAAACTGGTTCAGCGCGTGCGTGCCGAATGCCCCGGCAAAGATATCTGGGTCTGGACCGGCTATAAACTGGATGAGCTGAATGAGGCGCAGATGCAGGTGGTGAACCTGATCAACGTGCTGGTCGACGGTAAGTTTGTGCAGGATTTAAAAGACCCGGCGCTGATCTGGCGCGGCAGCAGCAACCAGGTGGTACATCATTTGCGATAGCGTTTAGAGCCGTTTATTCGCCTGATGATAAACGGCCGCTTTCTCTCTTTTGCCAATGGCAATAACGTAAACCACCACCACACTATCCCGTACTTAATACACCAACCGATAACCTGACGCCTTAAGCTTGATTTTGTAGCAATCCGGTAAATCACTCAGACTGGCCGATGCAATTCGCGGATTCTGCACAACCTGCTGGAGCTTATTTTTGAACTGTTTTTTGATCGTCTCGCCAAGCTTCTGCCATTCGCGCCAGGCACGCGGATCAAACGCCAGTTCATAGATCATCCAGACTCACCTTCACCTCCGGCTGCGGGTTTTCCAGCCGCTCGCGGACGGTGCGTAATAATGCCGCTTCGCTATCGCTGATAGTCATACTTTTCACTGGCATGCGGCCATTTTCCGCAATGTATTGAAACAGCAGGCGCACCGCCTCCGTTGGCGTCATATCGAGTTTCTCCAGCACGGCATAAGCCTCTTTTTTGAGTTTATCGTCCAGTCGAACGTTGAGCGTGGCCATTATGCCTCCAGAAAGGGATATTTCGTAATGCATTATAGCATTACATTTGAATTACACTCGAATCTGGAAAACGCCTCTCAAAACCGGCTGACGCACTCCATCGCCACCGTTTTAAACTCATCGAAGCTGCGGGTCGCGGCGAGGCGGCTCATGGCGCGCTCGCGCAGGAAAGTCACGAAAATATCGTAGATCGCCATCGCCTCTTCATACTCGCGCTTGCTGATAGCGAGCAGGAAGATGATATGGGCGGTTTCGTCACCCCAGACGATGCCCTGCGGGGCAATGACGGTATAGACCACCGTCTTTTTCGCCAGTAGCCCCAGGGAGTGCGGCAGCGCAATGCCATCGCCGAGCATGGTGCTGACAATCGCTTCACGCTCCACCACCGAAGCATGAAACTCGGCGTCAACAAAGCCTTCCTCCAGCAGCTGCTGGCACAGCTCGGCGAACAGCGTTTGCTGATCCATCGGCGTATCGACCACCCGGAAGTGGGCGGCATCGAAGTACTTATTCAGCATCCATGGACGGGTACGGTCCACCAGCACCAGCTTGCCGATCTGATCCAGTTGATAGTCAGTGGGGAACGGCGCGATGGTCACTACCGGCTTGTCTTTTTCGCTGATCCGCACCGTGGAGATAACAAAATCCGCCTCGATCGCGTCCCGCTGTTCGTACTCGCGCTGGGAAATAGTGGCGGCGATCTCCAGCTGCGGATATTTGCGCTGCAGGATCGCCTCAATCATCCGCACCATCGCATTGCTGGTATCGCACACCAGCAGCACCTGCGGCTGACGCTGGTAGCCGATGTTGTAGTGGCGCTCCAGCCCGACGCCGATATGCAGCACCAGAAAGCCGATTTCGTTTTCGCTGATGGTGTACGGAGTATATTTGCCCCAGCTGGAGACCGCGGCGAGGGTCATATCCCAGGCCATCGGGTAGTGCTGTTTGATGTTATCCAGCAGCGGATTGGGGATCATGATCTGGTAGCGCACGCGGGTGATCATGGTCTTTATGTGGGTCAGCAGATCGGCGTGCAGCTGGGCATCGTCCAGCAGGTTGTAGTTATACTGGCTGTTGATGTAGCGCAGGATGTAGTTGACCAGCGCTTCGTCATCGTCGGCGCTGATGGTTTCCGGGTCCACGTCCTGTACCTGACGGGCGGCGATATGCACGCACAGCCACTCTTCTTCCGCGGGCGATAAAGGTTTACCGGCCAGCCGCTGCAGTTCGCCCGCCAGATCGCGCGCGGCATCGCGGACGTTCTGCGCCACATCTTCAGCACTAAAATCCGCCAGCGGGTAGCCTTCGCTGACGCGACGCACCACCACCGCCCCGTACAGGCCGATAAAGCGCTCGCCGACGTCAGTGAGGCGAATATGGTGGCGCGTGAGCGTCTCCTGCAGCACCGGCTCCAGCAGCGCAGGCACCTCCTCTGCAAAGGCCTCGGCGCCGATCGGCGGCGCGATACCGCCCTGCTGGGTTAGCTCCCACAGCAGGTCGGTGAGGCAGGCGCGAACCGATACCTCGCTACCGAACAGCTTCATGCCGTGGCGCGGGCGGGTTTCAAGGGTTAGCTGATAGCGCTGGAAGCGCTCGCGCACCTCGACCATATCGTTTTGCAGCGTGGCGCGGCTGACGAACCACTCATCCGCCAGGTCTTCCAGCTTGATCGAGAATGCCGACGTCAGAAAACGCACCAGCAGGAAAGTGATGCGATCCTGGGCGGTACGCGGGACATGCTGCGCCTTCGGCGCCGTCTCCTCCAGCGCCTGAAAGCTCGCCGGGTTATTAATTTTCAGCTGATAACCGCTGCCGCGGTTAAGGATAAACTGCGCGCCATACTGCGCCAGTAGCGCATTCAGGGCGGTAATATCGGCGCGCACGGTACGGGTGGAAACCGACAGGCGTTGCGCCAGCTCATCCTGCGGCAGCGTTTCATTCCGCAGCAGGGTGAAGAGTTGCGCTAAGCGTTGGTTGGGAAATCGCATGTCAGTTCCTTGTGGTTACGGCTCAGGGTTGGGCGGAAATCACCATCTGCGATGGACTGCCGACCGGCGTGTAGTCTGAGACAAAGGTCAATTTGCCATCCTTCGGCGCCACGCTGAAGCGGGTAATATTATCGCTACGCTGGTTCATGACGTACAGCCACTGCCCCTGATTATCCAGGGTCAGCGTGCGGGGGTAATCTCCGCGCGTCCAGATATCCTCCTGGTGGCGCAGGCGGCCGTCGGCCTGCACCGTAAAGTGGGCGATGCTGTTATGCAGACGGTTGGCGACGTACAGCTGTTTGCCGTCGTTGCTCAGCGCCAGGCCGGCGGCAAAGCTGGTGCCCTTATACTCTTTCGGC
This sequence comes from Klebsiella sp. JB_Kp004, assembly GCF_040065795.1. Classification (NCBI taxonomy): domain Bacteria; kingdom Pseudomonadati; phylum Pseudomonadota; class Gammaproteobacteria; order Enterobacterales; family Enterobacteriaceae; genus Klebsiella; species Klebsiella sp. JB_Kp004. The sequence continues at coordinate 98,505 of NZ_JBEAKW010000033.1, forward strand.
AGCGCGGAGACAGTTTTGCCTTCGCGCAGCAGGCCGCTTTGCTGATCCAGATGATAGAAGGTCAGCGTCGACGCTTCCTCGTTAATCAGCCACAGACCGTCGCCCTTTGGCGTGAAGACGAAGTGGCGCGGGCCGGCTCCCGGCGACGAGGCAGCGATAAACGGCGGATCGTTCGGCGTCAGCTTGCCGCTGGCGCTATCCAGCCGATACTGATAGATCCGATCCAGTCCCAGATCGGTGGAGTAAACAAATTTCCCGCTGGGATCGGCGGCGATCATATGGGCGTGCGGGCCATTGTGATCGCTGATGGCGAAGCTGCCCTCGACGGCCGCCGCCGGGCGTTCGGCCCCTGCCGGGCCTTCATCCTGATGCCTGTCCACCGCCTCACCCAGGCTACCGTCTTCTTTCACCGGTAGCACGGCGATGCTGCCGCTGACGTAGTTGGCCACCAGCAGCTGTTTACCGTTCGGCGTCAGGGAGAGATAAACCGGACCGGCGCCGCCGGAGGCGACCTGATTGAGTGCGGTCAGCTCGCCGTTCTTCTCAATGCGCCACGCCTGCACCACGCCTTTCTCCACCTCGCTGGCGGCATACAGCGTCTTGCCATCGCGCGAGACGGTCAGCTGAGCGGCGTTCGGCAACGAACTCACCAGCGTCCTGTCACGTAGCGCGCCGGTTTGGCTGTCAACGGTAAAGCGGTACAGACCTTCGCCATTGGGATTATAGGTGCCTACCCAGGCATAGTGAGTTTGCGCGGCGGCGGCGGCGGCAAACAGGGACAGTGAAGCGACAAGCAGATGACGAGCGACAGGCATAGCAACTCCTTGATGGTTCAGTGGGATAAGCTGCCCCTCACCCTTTGAGGGTGAGGGGCAAGGGCACTACTTCACTAACTGTTTGGTCATCTCCAGCAGCTGGCGAACATCGGCCGGGCGGGTGTTGCCGCTGGCCTTATCGATAATCGAGCTGTAGATATGCGGGATGATTTTGCTCACCCCGGCATCGAGGGCGATCTTCAGGATCTCGCTGTAGTTTTCCAGATCGATACCGCCGGTCGGCTCCAGCCAGAAATCGTGCGCGGCGCAGGCTTTGGCCACCGCCTCGAACTCGTCGCGGTGCTTCAGGCCGCCCATCGGGAAGTATTTGATGGAGCTGCCGCCCATATCTTTTAACAGCGCGATGGCGGTTTCCAGCGGCACAATCCCATCCGCCGCGCCGCTGCTCAGCGGGCCGGTGGAGATCTTCACCATACCCGGGGTGCCGGTGGGCGAGACCAGGCCATTGACCACCGTTTCGTTCTGCCCGAGCAGCGCGCGGCTGGTGGCCACGCCGGTGAAGACCTGATTGACGTGCTGCGGCTGCACCTGGCGCGAAATCTCGCTCACCATCGCCGACTGATTCGGATCCCCTGCGCCCAGCCCGACGGAGAGGGCGTTATCAATCAGCTTCGCGTAGTCGCGCATATCGGCCACCGCGCTGGCGACGTCCGGGTAGTTTTTGGAGAGCACGCCGACCAGGACATGACCTTCCGCCGCGTCATAGATTTCCCGGGCGTTGTCTTTGCTACCCGCCAGGACGTTCAGGCACACGCGGTCACGGTAAAAGTTTGGGGTCAGTTTCATGCTTGTTTCTCCTTGTTCAGAACTTCCGCGATACGGCGGGCGACTACCGCCAGCTGCTGGGCGTCAACGCTGCGGACATCGGCTTCGATAATGCCTTCATTCGCTTTATAGCCGCGGAAGTAGATGGCGTATTCGCCCTGCTTCAGCGCGTTAACCAGATCGCCGGTCTTCACGCCGGTCACCGCTTCGTCGAATTTGATTTCGGCGCGGGCGATATCGCGGCCGGCGCTGTCCCAGACCACGCGGGCAGTGACGCCGTTGAGGGTATTGAGCTGTTCGATAAACGGCGTCATCTTCGCCACCATCTCTTCGCCGCTCTCTTTGCTTGCCGTCAGGTAGTGTTCAATGGCGCAGGTCAGGCCGAGGATCCCCTCTTTACCCACTTTCATCGCCCGGCCAATCCCCATCGACTGGCGTTTAACCCACTCGACGTACTGCGTTTTGCCGATCACCAGCCCGCTGGTCGGCCCTTCAATCGCTTTCGCGCCGCTGTAGATCACCAGGTCGGCGCCCATGCGGTAGTAGCCCTGCAGATCTTCCTCCGCCGCCGCGTCGACGATCAGCGGTAAATGATGCTGACGCGCCACTTCCGCGGCCTGCGCCACGTTGAGCATGCTTTTCTGCACGCAGTGGTGGGATTTGATGTAGAGGATCGCCGCGGTGCGCGGGGTGATCGCCGCCGCCAGCTGTTCGGCAGAGCATTCGTTGGCGTAGCCCGCTTCCACCAGCCTGCCGCCGCCCAGCGCCACCATGGTGCCGACCGGCGCGCCGAAGTTGACGTTGTGGCCCTTCGGCAGGACGATTTCGTTATGCTCTATCGGCGTGACGTGCAGGTTCTCCAGCAGCCAGTCGCTGTCTTTCACCAGCACCGCCGCCACCGACTGGGCAATCCCTGCCGAGGCGCAGGAGACCACGGTCGCCCCTTCCACGTCCAGCAGCCTGGCGATGTACTCGCCGGTTTTATTCACCAGATCTTTCATTTCAAAGTACTGGTTCATGCCGGCCATCGCGGCGTCCACCACTTCCGGACGCGGCGTGGAAACGCCCAGCGCCGTCATCCGGCCAGAAGTGTTAATAACTTGTTTTAAATGGTATTTTTCAAAAATCGAAGGCATGTTCCGCGCTCCCTTGTTCGGTCAGATAGCCTTTGCCCGCGCGGATCGCGGCCAGCGGCACCAAAATGTTGTCTGCCTGGAGGCTCTCTTTTTCGGCATCCACCAGCAGCGTTGGCTGGCGCTCCAGGCGAAATAGCGTGAGATCGGCGTCGAAACCCACTTCCAGCCGCCCTTTACGCGACAGGCGCAGCCCCTCGGCAGCGCTGACGGTCACGCAGGCAATCACCTGCGACAGGGTCATGCCGATGGCGAGAAATTTCGACATCACCAGCGCCAGCGAACGCACCGGGCCGTCGATGCGGTTACGGCAGTAAATATCCGAGCTGATGGTGTGCGGCAGAATGCCCAGCGCAATCGCCCGGCGCGCCACTTCAAAGCTGAAGCTGGCGGTACCGTGGCCGACGTCGAGGCGCACGCCGCGCTGCAGGGCGCGAGTAATCGAACTGCGCAGTTCGCCGGCAGGATTCAGAATGCGGTTCGGTTTGCCGTTATAGCAGTGGGTAATGATGTCGCCGCGGCTCAGCAGATCGGCGATTTCATCGAGGTTCGGCGGATTGTTGCCAATGTGCACCATCAGCGGCAGATCGCCGTTTTCCTGCTGAATCGCCTTGGCGCGCGCCAGCGGCGTAATGCCGTTTTCCCCCACTACGCTGCTGCTCATCCGCGCCTTCAGACCAACGATAAAATCGGGATGACGCTGCACCGCCTGCTTCACCGCCTCGGCGTCAATATTGGTCATATTGGCCAGTTCATTCTGGGCAATCAGCCCGACGCGGGAGATATTGAGCAGGGCATAGACTTCCGTCGCCGCTTTACGGGTCAGTTGATAGAACTCATCGACATCGTCGGCGCCGGTGCTGCCGGCATCAATCACGGTGGTGACGCCGGTGGCGATACCGACGCTGTCCGGCTCATCGTGATAAATTGGCGAATTCGGGTAGCAGTGAACGTGGGAGTCAATCCAACCGGCGCTGACGTAGCTGTTGCCCTGCAGATCGAGGGTTTTGCGGGAGGGCGCGCTAATCTCGCCCAGCGCCGCGATTTTCCCGTCCTGAATGGCGATATCAGTCAGGGTATCGTCGACGAGGCGCGCGCGGCGCAGGAGTAAATCAAACATAGCTATCTCCTGATGAAAGAGTGTATCTGTTGCCGGATGGCGGCGTACCGCCTTATCCGGCCTATCAATCGCGCTGACGTGTAGGCCCGATAAGCGCCGCGCCATCGGGCGATTAGCTAATCGCCACCGGGAAAATGGAGCCGAGGATCATCGCGCCGAGGATGGCGCCGCCGGTGATCGGTTTCTGCCAGATGTAGAACAGCAGGGCGCCAACCAGCGAGCCGATCCCGATAGGAATCGAGGCGGTCATTGCGCTGAGGATGATCAAGGGGCCGAGGAAGCGGCCGGAGGCATTACCGGCCCCCATCATCACGTCGGCGCCGTACGTGGAGTCGCTCTGGTTGATGGTGAACTTACGCGCCAGAATGATGATGTAGCCCACCGCCAGGCCGAGGATCAGGCCGGTTGCCAGCGAGGCGGCGAAGTTCGCCACCGGGAAGACAAAGCCCGCGCCGAGCAGCAGCGCCGGGACGCCAAGACCGATCCCGGTCTGAATAGCGCCGCCGATATCGAGGATCCCCACCAGCGACCCTTCGATGATGCGGGCGAACAGGAAGCTGGCGCCAAACGCGGCCACCGCGCCGTAAACGCCGGTATCAATCCCCGACTTCAGCATCGCCACGAAGGCGACTTCGTTAAAGGCGCCGATGCCGTACAGGTAGTACATGTGGGTCCCGGCGAAGACGCCGGAGGAGAGCAGGCCAACGAAGATCGGGAACGACCAGTCGGCATACCAAAAACCTTTATTCTGTTCCATTATCAGGCTCCCGTTACTTGCCGCTGAGTGAGTTGTGGATCATGTCCAGCCAGTTCGGCACGGTCAGATGGAAGGATTCGATCATCTTCATGTCGAAGCCGCGGAAGAAGCCGCTGAGGACGAACAGGGCGACAATGGCCACCATCATCACTTTGGTGACCCGGTTCCAGCCGCTCTCTTCAACGCCTTTGCCGATCAGGATGCCCAGCACCAGCCCCGGTACGGCGTTGCCCATAATCAGCTGCGCCGCGCCGCCGAAGATGGTCGCCCAGAAGCCTGATTTTTTACCGGCGTCGATCGCCGCCAGCCAGAAGATCACCGGCATCACGGTGTTCACCAGCAGGTTTGCCGCCGGGACCAGTACCTTAACCGCGGTCACCTGCAGCGCTTCCGGTACGGACGAGGCGGTGAGGTTAAGGAAGGCGACGACGATCATGCCGATGATGCCGCAGGAGATGGCCATTTTTTTCGGATCGTGCAGCGTTTCGCCGACGTTACGATTTTTCAGCATCAGCGCCGCCGCGCCCCAGTTGGGGATAATGCGGTGGTCAACATCCTGGGTGAAGGAGCCTGCTGCAACGGAAGAGGCCCAGGCGTTAAAGAAGAAACCGAGGCCAAAGGAGAAGTGGGAAGCCGGATCGCCCTCACAGGAGTTCAGCTCGCCCAGGGTTCGAAACGCCCCCATCCCCTGGGTGGTAGGGGCATGAAACATGCGTGCCGCTCCGGCGCCCACGCCGACGCCGACCAGGCCGCCGATGATAAGCGATTTTATTAATATTATCAGGAACATAGTCAGACCCTTTGCTAACAATCAGGTTTGCGTGACGAAATCCACTTTATCGAGATCGATGGCGGTCACGTTGACGGTGACGTCCAGCTCCACGCTGTAGGTCCGTCGTTCACGGCGCAAAAAGAAAAACAGGAAGGCCTCTTTTCGTACCGCTTCGCGCGCATGAACAACCGTCACGTCCTGTGGCTCAATACGCAGCAGAATGTGCGATGACGTTTTCATCACCGCAGCCTGCACATGGTTCAGGGCATCGGCGAAGGCCCGTGATTTGCTTTCGCCTTTGCCGGCAACCCTCACCGTGGTGGTGAATTGCTCTTTCATACTTATGCGCCGTATTTCTTTTTCCAGGCCTCTACCAGCCGCTCGCCCAGCTCTTCTTTATCCATAAAGCCGAAGCCCAGCACGTTGCAGCCTTCGTTGATGGCGGTGACGCCCTCTTCCACGGAACGCATGCCGTATTTCGCTTTGTAGCCGTGTTTGGTCTGGGCGGTGATGGCGCCGGCGCCGCCGCTGCCGCAGAAGGAGATGCCGAAGGTGGCGTTTTCCGCTTTCATCATGTCGCCAAGCTTCATGTCGGCAGCAACGCCAGGGACGACCACTGCACGTGCGCCGGCTTTCTCTGCGCCTGCGGCGACTTTTTGGCCTTTACCCAGACGGTCGCCAATAACTACGGTGATTTGTTCCATGTTTTGCTCCTTACAGGTTTTCTTTTGCGACTTCGAAATGGACGGAGAGCAGCCAGGCCTCTTCATCAGGCAGGTTGCCGAACTGCGCGACCACTTCGCGGGCCAACGTCATTGAATCTGGTGAAATCTCTTCGAACAGGCTGGCATCCACTTCCGGCAGCGGTTCCCCGCTGATTGACCGGTGGGCCATCGCCCGCACGTGGGAGGTCAGCATTTGCTCCTGAACGTCGTTAGGGACGATGCCGTGACGGCTTAACAGGGCAAAAACCTGCTGCAGCATCTTGTCAGCCAGGCGTTCGGTCTGCGCTGCCTGCTCCCCTACGTCGTGTATTACCGCTCCGTTATTCACTTCTGATACCCCGCTGATGTCTCTGGGAATCAAAGTAGCGCCGGGGGATGGGAGTTTGTAGCGAGTTGTTTTCCACTTCGAAGTGGAAAGGGAGACGGCAGGCGTGATCGACCCCACACATTCACTGGAAAAATGAAAAAACAGCAATTATGGCGTGAGACGTATCACAACAATGCGCGTGAATGTGCAGCCCGCGGCTGCGGAAAGGCCGGAAAAAGAGATCGAAAAGTGTGATATCGGTAGGCTTTGAGGTGGGAGACATCGGCTGATGCCTCCCGAAAACGGCAGTTAGCGGTACTTCTTATGGTAGGTGTTGCGGGTGGTTTTAAACTCCTCCGCGGCGGCCTGCGCCTCTTTCACCTTGCCTTCATTCGCCAGCTTCAGCGCGCCGTCGATCTGGCCGATCAGAATATCCAGACCGTGACGGTAATCTTTCATCTCAGCGCTGTCGGCCGCTTTGCCTTCCAGCTTCGGCGGCGTCTCTTTCTGGGCATCAACCGCGGCGGTACGCATCTTATTCAGCGCCGCTTTCAGTTCGCCGGCGTCGGAGGTTTTCTGTACCACTTGCAGATTTTCTGCCAGAGTGTCCATGTCTTCGCCCAGGTCGGCGAAGGCCGAGGCTGAACCGAGCGCAAAAGCAGAGACAGCCAGCATCGCTAACAGTTTTTTACGCATTGCTCACTTCCTTTTTATTATTTAAGCAAACAGGTGTTATTGCCCGGCGATTTTCATCTCCGGCAGCAGCACAGAACCGCACTGAATGTTGCTGCGCGTTTCAATATCATCGCCGATGGTCACGATATTACGCCACATTTCTTTCAGATTTCCTGCAATGGTGATCTCACTGACAGGATATTGAATTTCGCCATTTTCTACCCAGAAGCCGGATGCGCCGCGTGAGTAGTCGCCAGTGACGCCACTGACACCCTGCCCCATCAGTTCGGTAACCACAAGACCGGTGCCCATCTCTTTAAGCATCTTTGCAAAACTCAGGCCGCGGCCGTTGATGCGCCAGTTATGGATGCCGCCGGCGTGGCCGGTGCTTTTCATCCCCAGCTTGCGGGCAGAGTAGTTGGTCAGCAGCCACTGGGTCAGCACGCCGTCTTTGACGATATCGCGACGCTCGGTGCGCACGCCTTCGCTGTCGAACGGCGTGGAGGCCAGTCCTTTACGCAGGTGCGGATGCTCTTCAATGGTCAGCCACTCCGGCAAAATTTGTTTGCCCAGCGAATCGAGCAGGAAGGTGGATTTGCGGTATACCGAACCACCGGCAATCGCTCCGACCAGGTGGCCAAACAGCCCGGTCGCCACTTCATTGGCGAAAATCACCGGCGCCTTCATGGTCGACAGCTTACGCGGCGCGAGGCGCGACAGGGTGCGGCGGGCGCACTCTTCCCCGACCCATTCCGGGGACTGCAGATCCTCGATCGCCCGGCCAATGGTATAGGCGTAGTCGCGTTCCATGTCGCCGTCATCTTCCGCGATCACGCAGCTGGAAAGGGAGTGGCGAGTCGAACAGTAGCTCTGCAGCATGCCATGGCTGTTGCCGAACACTTTGATGCCGTAGTGGCTGTTAAAGCTGCCGCCTTCGGTGTTGGTGATGCGTTTATCGGCCTTCAGCGCCGCTTGCTCTGCGCGGGCGGCCAGTTCGATGGCCTCATCCGGGGAGACCTCCGCCGGGTGGAACAGGTCCAGATCCGGGGCGTCAAAGGCCAGCAGCTCTTTATCCGCCACGCCGGCGAAGGGATCCGGGGAGGTGTAGCGGGCGATATCCAGCGCCGCCTGCACGGTGCGGGCGATGGCGTCCGGGCTGAGATCGGTGGAAGAGGCGCTGCCCTTGCGGTTCTGGTGGTAAACCGTGATGCCTAACGCCCCATCGCTATTGAATTCTACATTCTCCACTTCGCCATAGCGGGTGCTGACGCCGATGCCCGTCGTCTTGCTGACGGAGACTTCCGCACCATCGGATTTACCTGCCGCCAGTTCCAGCGCCGTGGTCACGGCCTCTTCCAGCGTCTTACGTTGCTGGGCAACTTGAGAGATCACTTTCATTGCTAATGCCATAATGTAAGAAGGAGTTAACTGAAGTCTAACAGAGAACCGTTTTTCAGTGCGCGCCTTAACTGGTAACATTAGCCTCTTTTTTTAAGGAGCCTGAGATGACAAAGCAGCCCGAAGACTGGCTCGACGACGTTCCCGGTGATGATATCGAGGATGAAGACGATGAAATTATCTGGGTCAGTAAGAGTGAAATTAAGCGCGACGCGGAAGAACTGAAGCGTCTTGGCGCGGAACTCGTTGACCTGGGGAAAAACGCGCTGGATAAAATTCCGCTGGATACTGACCTGCGCGACGCCATCGAACTCGCCCAGCGAATCAAAAAAGAGGGTCGCCGCCGCCAGCTGCAGCTTATCGGTAAGATGCTGCGCAATCGCGATGTCGATCCGATTCGTCAGGCGCTGGATAAGCTGAAAAACCGCCACAACCAGCAGGTTGCGCTGTTCCACAAGCTGGAGCAGATCCGTGACCGACTGATTGACGACGGGGATGACGCCGTAGCTGAAGTGCTGAACCTGTGGCCAGATGCTGACCGTCAGCAGCTGCGTTCCCTGATCCGCAATGCGAAGAAAGAGAAAGAAGGCAACAAACCGCCGAAATCCGCGCGCCTGATCTTCCAGTATCTGCGTGAACTGGCGGAAAACGAAGGCTAATTCCCGCCGCTTTTGCCGCACAAGTCACCCGGATGGCGGCGCGCTGCGCCTTATCCGGGCTACTCCGCTTTGTCTGGTGGGTGGCTAACGCCTTATCCGGCCTACGGAAGGCTGCTGAACCAGAGTTATCAAACAGTTATTCGACTCCGCAGGCCCGCGCAAGCGCCGCGCCGCCGGGCAGGCTGTATCCTACGCTATTCCCGTTGTTGTGCCGGATGGCGGCTACGCCTTATCCGGCCTACGGAAGGCTGCTGAACCTGAGTTATCAAACAGT